>JAJFUJ010000012.1 GCA_021372475.1 Chloroflexota bacterium
TATACCGGCCTGATCGCCGCCGCTATAGCTGCCAGCGTTGGGTTCCACGTTTGGCTGCCGCTGCAGGGCACTGTGGGCATGCAGTTGGCAGAAAAGCAGTACTCCGGCCGCGTGATGGGGGCGCTGGCTTCCTCCTCTGCACTGGCCTCGTTTATCGGCATGGGCGCGGTGGCTCTGTTGGCTGCCACATTGCCGCTGCGCTGGTTTTTTGTCATCGCGGGAGTACTAATCGTGATAGCGGCTGTATTGCTGCTGCGCCTGCCGATATCGCTCGGTAAAACTGCTGTCCAGCAACCGCGTTTGTTCTTTCGCAAGCGCTACTGGCTTTATTATGTGCTGACCTTTTTTGAAGGCTCGCGCATTCAGCTTTTTGCCGCTTTTGGCACCCTGATTCTGGTGCAGAATTACCAATTCAGCACTCGCGAGATCAGCTTGTTGCTTTTGGTCAGCGGCCTGGTGAACTTTATCCTGGCGCCGGTCTTTGGCCGGATGCTGGATAAACTGGGTGAGCGCACCGTACTCACTGCCAGCTATATTGCGCTGGCGCTTTGCTTTGTCGGTTATGCGACTATCCACCGGCCAGTTATTCTGGGCGCTATTTTGGTCATCATTAACCTGCTGACGATGCTGAGCATTGGCCTATCTACCTATGTCAACCGCATCGCGCCCCCAAGTGAGTTGGCGCCCACCCTGAACTCTGGAGTAAGCGTTAACCACATCACTTCGGTCGGGATGGCCTTTTTGGCTGGTGCGCTGCTCAGGCAGGTCGGTTACGAGATGCTTTGTTGGGGAGTGGTGGTGATTATCCTGGCCTCCGTGCCATTTGCCCTGGCAATTAAAAGCCGTTATGCGCCACCGAGAGTTGACGCGGCAGAGCCGGAATAAGCTTTGTGGGAGGGTTCAATGCAGTTGTGGCTGAAAGTTGTCCTTACCCTGGCGCTGCCGGTGGTATGGGGTATCGGTAGTGCTTGGTTAATGGATAGCCTGTCGCGCTGGCGGCGCAACCGCCGGGGCGACGCTAAGCAGGATCCCAAGCGATGACGCTTACTATTATCGGCGCGCTGTTTATCGGCGCTGGTGTGGGGGTATTGACCGCCATCTTTGGCGTGGGCGGGGGATTTCTGATCACCCCTCTGCTGCACATTGTATTGGGTATGCCGATGCCGCTGGCGGTCGGCACTTCGGCTGTACAGATTCTCGGTGTCTCGACCTGCTCGCTGTATGAACGGCGGCATAGCGATAAGCCGGCTGCTAAACTGGCCATTGTCGCCTTCGGTGGAAATTATGTAGGGGTCCAGCTAGGCGCTGACTTGCTCCATTACCTGGACGGATTGGGCACCGTCAGCGTGAACGGGTTTAGCTTTGTTGCGGCTGACATGATTATCCTGGCGATTTTTATCCCGTTGTTGCTGGGCATCGCTTACCGCGTCTATCGCGACACACGCCAAAGCGCCGAATCTGCTAGCAGGGTAGGGTGGTTTGCGCGTGTGCGAATCCCGCCCTTTACGCGCTTCGAGGAGCTTGACCAACCGGAGCTCTCGCTACCTGTATTAGCTTACTTTGGACTATTTATGGGGTTTTGTACGGGACTCTTGGGAATCGGCGGAGGGGTGCTGCTTTTCCCGGCACTGATATACCTTGTGGGGCTGCATACGCGCCGTGCAGCGGCCACCAGCTTGGTGATGGTCTGGCTGACCTCAGCAATTGCTGTGGTAACGCATACGGCAGCCGGTAACGTGGATTATGGCCTGGTTGTTCCCCTACTATTTGGCGGTACCCTGGGAGCTCATCTGGGAGCTCGCTGGGGCGCTATGCTGAGCGGGCGCGAGATCAAGAGATATTTTGTGTATGTGCTTGTGCTGGCTGCTATAATGGTCGCGCTTAAAATCGGGTTCAGTTTGTTCTAGAAAGGGAAAGAAGGATGATCAATGTCCTGCGTATCAACCCGCGCGATAATGTGGTAACCGCTTTGCGCGAACTGCCGGTCGGGACGCTGATCGAAGCGAGCGATACGCTGCCTGTGGTTATCACCAGCGAGCTCATTCCATTCGGCCACAAAGTGGCTATAGCGGCCATCGCTAAAGGGAGTGCGGTGTTCAAGTACGGCGCCAGCATCGGTAAGGCTTCAGCGGACATTGCCCCTGGGCAGCATGTCCATACGCATAATCTGCACAGCGTGCGGGGAGCGGCGAAGTGAGCAATAATAACACCTTTATGGGGTTTCGACGCCCGGACGGCCGAGTCGGCGTGCGCAATGGGATTGCGATTATCCCAAGCTGCGGCTGCGCCAACCATGCCGCCAAGCTTATCGCTGCCCAAGTACCGGGCGCTGCCCTCTTGGATTATGTTGGCGGGTGCGGTGAGACTGAGATGGATATCTCGCTCGCCACCCGGCTGCTCGCACAATACGGCCGGCATCCTAACGTGGTAGGCAGTGTAGTTATCAGCCTGGGCTGCGAGACGCTGAATGCCCAGGAACTGGCGGAGCAGATTAGTGTAGGGTGGGCGCCTTGTGAGCTTTTTGGCATCCAGCAGCTTGGCAGCACACGGTTGACCGTCGAGCGCGGCATTGCCGCTGCAACCAAGATGGCGGAGCGCATCCCTTTCTATCGACGGGAACTGTGCGACATCAGCGAGTTGACCATCGGGCTCGAGTGTGGCGGCTCGGATGCCACCTCGGGGATGGCCGCCAACCCGGCTATGGGCAGTTTTAGTGACCTGCTTGCCGAATGCGGCGCCAAGATAATCCTGGCGGAGACCAGCGAGATGCTGGGCGCTGAGGACATTCTCTCTGCGCGCGCCGTCACGCCGGAGGTAGGCAGCCAGATGTTGCGTATCGTCAGGGAATGTGAGGCTGCTCTCAAGGCCACTGGTGAGGACTTTATGGGTAAACAGCCTAGCCCGGGCAATGTGCGCGGCGGCATCACTACCGTCGAGGAAAAGGCGCTGGGCGACGTGCTGAAAGGCGGTACCTCCCCTCTGGTAGACGTATTGGCTTACGGCGAACCTCCCCGCCGTCCTGGCCTTTCGTTCATGGATACGCCCGGCAACGACCCATGCTCCGTCACTGGATTGGTGGCGGCCGGCAGCCAAATTGTGGTGTTCACCACCGGACGCGGTAATCCGATGGGGCATTCCATCGCGCCGGTCATCAAGATCACCGGCAACCCCGAAACATACGCACGCATGGCAGAAGACATGGACATCAATGCTGGCACCATCGTTCGGGGCGAAGAGACCGTCGCGCAGGTGGGCAGGCGCATCTATGAGCTGTGCCTACAGGTAGCCGGCGGCAAGCAGGTGGCTGCTGAGGTGCTCGGACACGCCGAGTTTATGATGCTGCGGCGCGGGCCCACTTATTAATTGGGCATACTACGGAACAAGCCGCACGCGCGTGCGGCTTGTTTGATTAATCCTTGTTGCGCAATTGCGGAAAGAGGATTACCTCGCGGATCGAGGTTTGGTCAGTAAAGAGCATCACCATCCGGTCGACGCCAAAGCCAAGCCCGCCGGTGGGTGGCATACCGTGTTCGAGCGCGGTGATAAAATCCTCATCCATCGGATGCGATTCCTCTTCGCCGGCGGTGTAATCCCGGGCGGCCGCGGCGAAGCGTTCACGCTGATCCAGAGGGTCGTTCAGCTCGGTGAAGGCGTTACCGCATTCCATATTGGCGATGAAAAACTCAAAGCGCTCCACGAGCTGCGGCTCGCCCGGCTTCTTTTTGGCCAGCGGCGAGATATCAATCGGGTATTCGGTGATGAATGTAGGTTGCGTGAGATTCGGCTCGACGGTTTCATCAAAAAGTTTTTCTATCAGTTTGCCCCAGTTAGGCAGCTTGCCAAAGGAATAGCCTTTGGCCTGAACCGCTGCAGAAAGGCTGGCATAGTCGCTGACAGTGGCAATGTCGATTCCAGAGGCATCCAGGATGGCTTGGCGCATAGTGATCCTGCGCCAGGGCGGTGTCAGGTCGATATCCTGTCCCTGATAGGTGATGTGTGTGGCGCCTAATACCTCTTGCGCGACGGCGGCATACAGTTCTTCTACCAGGCGCATTATGTCATTGTAATCCGCATAAGCCTGGTACAACTCTGTCATCGTAAACTCGGGGTTGTGTCGAGTTGAGATGCCCTCGTTGCGAAAGTTATGGCCAATTTCATACACGCGGTCCAAACCGCCGATGATCAGCCTCTTCAAATATAGCTCGTCCGCGATGCGCAGGTAAAGCGTTTGGTCGAGGGCGTTATGATGGGTAGTAAATGGACGTGCCGCTGCTCCGCCGTATAACGGCTGCAGGATGGGCGTCTCGACCTCGAGAAAGCCGCGCGCATCCAGGAAACGGCGGATGGCGCTGACTATGCGCGTGCGGGTGATAAAGACGTTCCGCACCTCTTCATTGGAGAGCAAATCCAGGTAACGCTGGCGGTAGCGAAGCTCGACATCCTGGAGCCCGTGCCACTTTTCGGGCAGCGGCCGCAATGCTTTGGAGAGCAGGGTGTAATTCTCAACCTGGACGGTTACTTCGCCGGTGTGGGTGCGAAACATGCTGCCCTCGACACTGATGAAATCGGCCACATCGAGCTGCTTGAATGCCTGATAAGGTTCCGCACCGAGCACATCCTGGCGCGCCAGAATCTGGATACGCCCGCTACCGTCGGCGATATGAGCAAACGTAGATTTACCCATCACACGCATCGAGACCAGCCGACCGGCGACACGACTATGCAGCTTCTCACCTTCGCCCAGCGCCTCAAATGCAGCCAGGGCATGCGCGGTAGTGTGAGTGCAGCTAGAACGCGGTGGATATGGATCGACCCCGGCAGCACGCAATTTGTCCAGTTTCGCGATGCGCCGCTCACGTTGATCAAGCTCAGCCATCAGTGCTCCTTATCGGCGTCGATCGTTATTGGATAGCAAGCACTTTAAAGTGGGTTGTCCCGCCAGGAGTATCTACCCGAACGAGATCTCCGGTGCGCTTGCCAAGTAAAGCCTTACCCAATGGCGATTCATTCGAGATACGTCCCTTGACTGGATCGGCTTCAGTGCGACCGACAATCTGGTACGTTTCTGGAGCATAATTGTCCTCAGCCACTGTCACGCTGGCTCCTAGTAGGATGACATCTGTCTTAGCCGCGCCGGTCAACACACGTGCATTGGCTAATATCGCCTCGAGTTCGCGGATGCGTCCCTCGATAAACGCTTGCTCGCGCTTGGTTTCGTCGTATCCGGCATTCTCGGTAAGGTCACCTTCCTCTACAGCCGCCTTGAGGCTCTCGGCTACCTCAATACGCCGCACATCCCGCAGGTGATTCAATTCTTGCTCTAGCTTAACGCGGCCTTCTGCTGTAAGAAAGTTCACTTTTTCTGCCATGATATTTTAGCCTCTTGAAAGCGTATAGATATAAAAGAAGCCCTTAGGCGTGTATACCACGACCTTGGGGCCACCTCAGAATATTACTATGATAATACGGTCTTGTTTTTTTTGCAAACGGCCCCGATATTCTTGACAATACCCTCTCGAGTGGCTATGCTAATTCAGCGTAGCCAGAGGAGGCTGTTATGGGGATTATTCAGAATGTCGGTGATAAAATAGCGGTCAATGTCGAACAGGTCATCATCGGCAAACATCGCGAGATCCAGATGGTGCTCGTGGCGATGTTATGCCAAGGGCACGTGCTTATTGAGGATGTCCCCGGCGTCGGTAAAACCATGCTGGCCAAGGCTATTGCAAAATCGATCGGCTCAACTTTTCATCGCATCCAGTTTACCCCTGATATGCTTCCTTCTGATATCACTGGCGTCTCCGTCTTTAATCAGCAGACGCGCCAATTCGAATACCGCCCTGGCCCAATAATGGCTCAGATTGTGTTGGTGGATGAAGTCAACCGCGCGACACCGAAAACACAGTCGGCGTTGCTCGAGTGTATGGAAGAGCACCAGGTGACGGTAGACGAGGGCACCTATTATATGCCCAAACCGTTCCTAGTGTTGGCCACGCAAAACCCAATCGAGTATGAAGGCACCTTCCCCCTGCCTGAAGCGCAGCTTGACCGATTCCTGATGCGCATCAGTCTTGGGCACCCTAAGCCTGAGGAAGAGGTACAGATTCTGGATGCGCAGGAGCATCAACACCCAATCGAAGGTATCGGGCAGGTTGTGCCGGTTGAGGACTTGATCGAAGCGCAGCAGGTCGTGCACTCCATTTACGCTGACCCGCTGATCAAGGAATATATCGTAGCGTTGGTTAACGCGACGCGCGACCACCACGATGTGTATTTAGGTGCCAGCCCGCGCGGCAGTTTGGCGCTGCATCATGCCGGGCAGGCGTTAGCCGCCCTGTATGGACGCGATTTCGTTATCCCTGATGACATCAAGCTGCTTGCAGAAGCTACCCTGGCGCACCGCATCATCGTTAGCCCTTCCGCCCGCATCAAGAACGTCGATACCAGGGCAGTCGTACGTGAAATCGTAGATCAAGTGCCTGTCCCTGGGACACGCCGCCGCCCCACAAACAAATAACCTGCCAGCGAGGTGTGAGATATGCGCATACGCCAAATGACGGTTGGAGACGTTGACGGCTGTTTACGGCTGGATAGCTCCTACCCGACTGCATACGTGTGGCACCTGATTGACCATATAACAGAGACCCATATCGAGATTACCCTGGAGCGGACACGTTTACCGCGTACCGTTCAGGTAGATTATCCTTGCGCCCTGGCAGATCTGGCCGATGAATGCCGTACAAGCGATTGTTTCCTGGTCGCGGACCACTTGAGCAAGTTGCAGGGCTGCATCAACCTTAGGCAACGCCGCTGGACGAATACTGCCTGGATCGAATACTGCGCGGTGGACCGCACCTATCGTGGGCAGGGGATTGGCTCGCTCATGCTTGAGGCAGGCGAAGACTGGGCTCGCAGTGCCAAACTCAGGCAGGTAGTGATGCCCTTGCAAACCAAAAACGACCTGGCGATTGCGGCGGCTATGGCACGCGGTTATCTTTTTGCGGGGTACCTTGATCGTTACTTTAATAACGAAGACATCGGTCTGCTGTTTGCGAAGGCAGTTTGAGCGCTGGCAGCAGGCCGATATCTGCGTTTTGCATTCCGGATGAATGGATGTATAATAAAAGGCTGCACGCAAAGCTTGATTTTATACATTGGAAATCAATCATCTATACGGTGATCAAGATATTCTACGCCAAATAGCAACATCTCGGTAGACGTGATTTCCTCGCGGGAGGAAACCGCAACCGGGATATTTGCGTTATATCTCCTCACGCGTTGCGTTCATCCACTGGATAATAGGAGGGCAAATGGAAATAAACGAAATCAAGACCCTTAGGATCAGTTTGGCCTCTCCGGAAACAATACTTTCCTGGTCGTATGGTGAAGTAACCAAACCTGAAACGATTAACTATCGTCGTTTACGGCCCGAAAAGGATGGCCTCTTTTGTGAGGCAATCTTTGGCCCCACCAAAGACTATCAGTGCTATTGCGGTAAATACAAAAAGGTGCGTTTCCGCGGTATCAAATGCGACAAGTGCGGCGTCGAGGTGACCCAGTCGCGCGTCCGCCGCGAACGCATGGGGCACATCGCTCTGGCTACGCCGATTGCGCACATCTGGTATACCAGACGCTCGCCCAGTTACCTCGGGCTGCTGCTCAATATATCGCAGCGCAACCTGGACCGCGTGCTTTATTATGCGCAATATATCATCACCGAAATTGACGAAGCTGCGCGCAAGCGGGCGCTACAGCGCCTGGATGAAGATATGCGCCACGAGATTGAACGTGAGACTGAGGCTCAACGGGCGGAGTTGGCCGAATTGCAGGCCAAAGCAGTACAGCGCGCCCAGGCGTTGCAAGCCGGGGTTGAGGCAGCCAGGGCAGACTTGCAGGCTCAAAGCGATCTCCAGACAGAAGCCTTGATGAGTGAGGCCACCCGCGTGCGCAGCCTGATGGAAGCCCGCATCGATCAACCTGCGATAGAAACCATCAAATTCCTGGCTACCGGCCAGGTGGTGGTGGTGCAGGAGGGCGATGTCATCCGCCGCGAGCATCTTGCTGCGTTTAATAAAACCGTGCAGGATGAACTAAGCGCCATCGAAGTGCGCCGGGCTAACGAGATTGACCGCCAGTCTGCCGCACTGCTCGCAGAGACGCAGCAGACTGAACACACCGAAGAAGCTCGTATGACGGAGCTACAGGAGGTTATCGGTTCGCTCGGGACTGCAATCGAGGAGCGTTTTGAGCAGGAGCGCGATGACCTTACGCTGCTGCGACCCAAACAATTGTTAAATGAAACCCGCTACCGTGAGCTGCACGAAAAATGGCCGCGCGTCTTTAAGGCCGCTATGGGCGCTGAGGCTATTTATGATATCACCGCCAAGATCAACCTGGAAGAATTAGCCCAGGAACTGCGCAACGAAATCAGCATCAGCCGCTCCAAGCAGCGCCGCAAGAAGGCTACCAAGCGGCTGCAGATCGTTGAGTCGCTGCGTAAAGCCAATAACCGCCCCGAGTGGATGATTCTCAAGGTGCTGCCGGTTATCCCGCCTGCGCTGCGGCCGATGGTGCAGCTCGACGGCGGACGTTTTGCTACCAGCGACCTGAATGATCTCTACAGGCGTGTAGTTAACCGCAACAACCGCCTCAAGCACCTGATTAAGCTGCAGGCGCCAGATGTGATCGTACGTAATGAAAAGCGTATGCTGCAGGAGGCCGTCGATTCGCTGATTGACAACTCGCGCCGCGGCAAGGCCATCTCGCTGCGTGGGCGCCGCCAACTCAAGTCGCTATCGGATATGCTTAAAGGTAAGCAGGGACGGTTCCGCCGTAACTTGCTCGGCAAGCGCGTGGACTACTCCGGCCGTTCCGTCATCGTGGTGGGCCCGCACCTCAAGCTGCATCAATGCGGCCTGCCCAAACGGATGGCCTTGGAGTTATTCCGTCCGTTTGTGATGAACAAACTGGTCGAGCGCAACTATGCTATCAATGTCAAAGGCGCCAAGCGCCTGATCGAACGCGAAGAGCCGCCCGTCTGGGAAGTGTTGGAAGATATCGTCAAGACACGCCCGGTGCTGCTCAACCGCGCTCCGACCTTGCACCGCCTGGGTATCCAGGCTTTTGAGCCGATTCTCGTCGAAGGCAGCGCTATCGAGATTCACCCACTGGTGTGCTCAGCCTTTAACGCCGACTTTGACGGCGACCAGATGGCCGTGCATGTGCCTCTCTCGGATGAAGCCGTACAGGAAGCCCGCGAGTTGATGCTTTCCAGCCATAACTTGCTGCGCCCGGCGAACGGCGAGCCAGAGGTCGGCCCATCCAAGGACATGGTGCTCGGTTGCTACTATCTGACCCTGGAACGCCCCGGCATGAAGGGCGAAGGCTCTGTGTTTTCCAGCTTTGACGAAGTGACTATGGCGTACGAATTGGGCAAAGTGCACCTGCACGCCAAAATCAAGTATGTCTTTCAGCCGACACCGCGCCACAAGCAGCGGGTAATCGATACGACCGTCGGTCGAGTTCTTTTCAACGAGGTGCTGCCGCCAGAGCTCTGGTTCGTTAACCGCACCCTCGACAAGGGTGGCCTCAAGAAGCTCATTGGTGAAGGATATCGCAAGTTGGGCATTGAAGGCACCGCGGAGCTTGTCGATGCCATCAAAGACATCGGCTTTAAGTATGCTACTATCTCTGGTACCACGATTGCCATCGACGATATCAAGGTGCCTGAAGAGAAGGCGGAGATTATCGAGGATGCCAATAACCGTGTGGCCGAAATCGAGCACCAGTTCCGCCGCGGCCTTATCACTGATTCTGAGCGATATACCAAGACGGTGGAAACTTGGACCGAGGCTACCGACAAAGTGACGGCTGCCGTAGCCAAGAACTTGGATCCGTTCAGCCCGATCGGCATTATGGTGAACTCTGGCTCGACCAAGCAAGGTCTGAATCCGATTCGCCAGTTGGCTGGTATGCGCGGTCTGATGGCAGACCCGTCAGGGCGTATTATTGCTCTGCCAATTCGCTCCAACTTCCGTGAGGGGCTGTCCTCCCTCGAGTACTTTATCTCGACGCATGGCGCGCGCAAGGGCTTGGCGGATACTGCCTTACGCACGGCTGACGCAGGATACCTGACCCGCCGCTTGGTGGATGTTGCCCAGGATGTCATTATCCAGGAAGAGGACTGCGGCACCACTCAAGGGATCAAGATTACCCAGGATCCAACCAAGTCCGTCACAGAGCATATGGCTGAGCGTATCGTCGGGCGGTTTACTGCCAGCCCGATCATTCATCCGAAAACCGGCGAGATTATCGCCGATGCGAATGTGATGATCGATGACGAGATGGCTCAGGTTATCGAGGACGACAAAGTCCCTGAGGTTATCGTGCGCTCACCGCTCACTTGCTCGCTACGCTACGGAATGTGCGCCCATTGTTACGGGCGGGACCTGGCGCGCGGTGCTGAGGTTAAAATCGGCGAAGCTGTCGGCATCGTGGCAGCGCAATCGATTGGTGAGCCGGGCACGCAGCTTACACTGCGTACCTTTCACACCGGAGGTGTGGCCGGCGCTACTGACATCACCGTCGGGCTGCCGCGCGTTCAGGAGCTGTTCGAAGCGCGCATCCCCAAAGGGCAGGCAATTATTTCTGATATCAACGGCCGCGTGGAAATCACCAGCGAAGGCGAGCAACGCTCGGCCAAGGTAACCAATACCTCACTGAAACGCGTCAGTCATAACCTGCCTGAGGGCGCCGTGCTTTTCGTTCAGGAGGGCGACACGGTGCAGGAAGGTCAGCTTTTGGCTCGTGTGGATGCTGGTGGTGTTGAGGTAATGGCCAAGGTTTCCGGCAGGGTCGCGCTGGAGCCCGACCGCATTATCATCGCTCATGAGGAGCGCGAGCAACGCACCTATGATATCCCTGTTACTGCCCGTATGCGCGTCTCGGACGGCATGGAGATCGACGCTGGTGACATGATTACCGAAGGTTCCAAGAACCCCCACGAGATTCTGTCAATCCTGGGGGTAGATGCGGTGCGCGAATACCTGGTAGCTGAAATCCAAAGGGTTTATCGCTCCCAGGGTGTGACGATTAACGATAAGCATATCGAAGTGATCGTGCGCCAGATGCAGCGGCGCGTGCGCGTTATCTCTCAGGGAGATAGTGAGCTGCTGCCCGGCCATCTCATCGACCGGTTTGAGTTCGAGCACCTTAACCAGGAGATAATCGAGCGTGGCGGTGAACCAGCTACTGCTGAACCAGTGCTGCTGGGCATCACCAAGGCGGCGCTCAATACAGAGAGCTTCCTGTCAGCGGCCTCCTTCCAGCACACGATCAGCGTCCTGGCTTCGGCCGCTATCGAAGGCCGCGAAGACCGGCTGCACGGCCTCAAGGAGAGCGTCATCATCGGCAAGTTGATCCCGGCTGGCACTGGCTACAAAGCCCAGGAGCAGAAACTGGAGCCGGTGGCCATATCGGCTGAAGTGGATAACGAACCATTGGATACCGAAGTGTTGGGCGAGTTCGCCGACGAGTTTCTTGCCGGCGGAACCCTACCGGAGCTGGCGCCGATTGATCCGGATTTTATGAGCGTCGAAGGAGACGATGACTTTGGCTCTGAAGGCGACGTCGATTCTGACCTCGACTTGGATGATACGGATGATGACAGTAGCCTTGATTTTGAGGAGCCGGGTTCAGAGGAATAACCTATGAACCACGTTTTGCTGCGCCGTCGTTTGCATACCAAGAAAAAAAGCGGAGGGCCATCGGCCCTCCGCTTTGTACTTGTATTCTTTATTGCGCTTATTCTCTCTACAGTGCTTTTAGCTGCAGTTGCGGTGGGCGGTGTCTATACCGTATACGCGACCTATGTTAAATCCTTGCCTGATCCTGGCGAAGTAGAGCGGTTGAGTTCTGAATCCTTTGAGACGACCCGCATCTACGACCGCACCGGCCAAACCCTCTTATATGAAATAATCCCTCCCGATGGCGGCAGGCGCACTTATGTCTCCCTGGACCAGATTCCTTTGAACCTGCGCAATGCTACTATCGCCATGGAGGACCGTACGTTTTATACCAACCCGGGCGGCATCAATATCGAAGGGTTGGGGCGCGCTGCCGTGGGTCTGCTGCGCGGTGAGAACTCTGGCGGCGGAAGCTCGATTCCCCAACAGTTGATTAAAAACGTATTAATGGAACCAGAGGAACGCATGGAGCGCAGCTACACGCGCAAAATCAAAGAGCTGGTGCTCACGTTCGAGCTGGCGCGCCGCTACCCCGGCATCGAGGGGCGCGATAAAATCCTGGAGTGGTACCTGAACACCGTGTTCTATGGGCATTTTGCCTACGGTGTGGAGGCCGCAGCGCAAACTTATTTCGGCAAGTCGGTGCAGGATCTGACTCTGGCCGAAGCGGCGATGCTTGTGCCGCTGGGCAACGCGCCAGCCTACAATCCATGGGATGCCCCCGAGAAAGCCAAGGAGCGTCAGGAAGTGGTGCTCGACCAGATGGTTGAGCAGGGATATATCACCCAAGATGAGGCCGATGCCGCGAAAAAAGAGAACATCGTAGTTCCCAAATCCGGCTTTGCCCTTGAAGCGCCGCATTATGTGATGTATGTGCGCGAGTTGCTGGAAGAGAAATTCGGCACAGATGCGGTTTACGGCGGCGGTCTGCAAGTCATCAGCGCTATCGATTTGGAAAAGCAAGCCCAAGTTGAGGAGCTGGCGAACCAACATATCGCTGAGATTGGCGACTCGTATAATGTGCACAATGCCGCAGTAGTTGTTCTGGACGCAAAAACTGCAGAAATCTTGGCGATGGTCGGCAGCTTGGATTATGACAACGAGGCTATCGACGGCGAAGTGAATATGACTATCTCGCCGCGGCAGCCAGGATCTAGTTTCAAAATATTCACTTATGCGACAGCCTTTGCACAAGGCTATACACCAGCCACCATGGTATTGGATGTGCGCACCAGCTTCCCAGATCCACCGCGCTCGGTGGTGTATGTACCCGAAAACAGCGACCGAACGTTTCACGGCCCGGTGCTCTTGCGCCAGGCGCTGGCATGCTCGCTCAACGTCCCTGCGGTGGTAACGATTCACAACGCTGGCGTGCAGAACGTGCTCGATACCGCTCACAAGATGGGCATCACTGACTTGAACGGTGCTTACTATGGATTATCACTCACTTTGGGCACAGGTCCTGTCAAGCTGCTTGACTTGACTTATGCCTATTCCGTGCTGGCCAACAGTGGCGTGATGGTGGGTACCCCTGTTGCTACAGAGGATTACAAAGAAGGCTTCAGGCAGCTCGACCCCGTGGCAATTCTGAAGGTGAGCGATTCCAAGGGCAATGTGCTGTATGAATACGAGGAACCGCAGCGACAAGAGGTCATCTCACCGCAGGTGGCTTATCTGCTGAATGATATCCTTTCAGATAATAACGCCCGTGCTCCCTTTTTTGGCTATGACAGCGTGCTTTATATCCCTGACCGGGCGGTGGCCGTTAAGACGGGCACCACTGATGGGTATCATGATGCTTGGACCATCGGTTACACTCCCCAGTATGTCGTGGGTGTTTGGACTGGCAATACCGACTATGAGGCCACAAAAAAGGCTACAGGCTCTGGCGTTGCGGCGCCGTTGTGGAGATCGGTGATTACCTGGCTGCACGAAGGTTTACCGGTCGAAGAGTTCCCTTACCCGGATGGATTGGAGACCGCAACCATTGATACGGTCTCCGGCAAACTGCCGACCCAATACTCACCCAACACACGCGAAGAGGTGTTTATTGCTGGTACCGTTCCTACGACTTACGATGACGTGCACGTTCCATTCCGTATCTGCAAGGCTTCGGGCAAGCTGGCTACTGAATACTGCCCGCTGGATCAAGTGGAAGAAAAAGTTTACGAAGTTTTTGCCCCTGAAGCAGATGACTGGCTGCGCGCTCAAGGCATTGAACGGCCGCCGACAGAGTATTGCGATATCCACGGCCCAGCAGGTGGTGCACTGGAGGTGGCGATTACCAGCCCGAGCGACAACAACGTCGTTGGAGGTGTGGTAACTGTCACAGGCAGCGCCCGCACAGGCGATATGCAGTACTATTATCTTGAAGTCGGCACTGGCCGCGAGCCGACGGAATGGCAGCGCATCGGCGCTGACCATGGCGATAAAATCGAGCGTGGCATATTGGAAATGTGGAATACCGCCGGCCTGGACGGCCTCTATACTCTGCGTCTGACTGTGGTCAGCGCCGGGGGAACCCAACAATCCCTAGTGCGTGTGCTGGTGGATAACAGTCCGCCTGCGATGCGTTTAATTCTGCCGTATCAGGATGAGATATATACCGTCGGCGTGGACGAATGGATTAATATCCAGGTGCTGGCCGAGGATAACCTGGGGATGAGCAAGGTCGAGTTCTATGTGGATGACAAGCTGCTGGGCTATTCCACAGTGGCCCCTTTCTCGATGCGTTGGATGCTCAATGGCTCCTGGACAGAGGTGCCCGTGTACGGCACGCACTCGATCTATGCAATCGGCTTTGATTCAGCCGGCAACCAGGTCAAGACCGAGCCGGTAAGCGTGCGCGTTACCGCGAATTAATATCATGGATACTAGATATCCAGCTCGGAGAGCCTCTCGTCGCTGATACCAAAGTGATGTGCAATCTCGTGGATGACCGTACGACGCACCAGCCTTTGCAGCGACAGTTCGCCGCAGGACATACTTTCTAGGGGGCCTTGAAATAATGTGATGCGGTCGGGAGGCGTCAAAAGATACCCCCGGCCGCGCTGTGTAAGGGGAATACCTTCGTACAATCCCAACAGCGTCCTGCCCTGTCCGATGCCAGAGCGCTTCAACTGATCGGCACTAGGCCAGGATTGAACCACGACCGCGATATTATCCATTCGCTCGCGCACCCAGTCCGGTAGGCTGTCCACAGCTTGGGCAACTAGCTGCTCAAAAACTGCAGGTTCATAACGCATCGTCGTCGTCCTGTGCGCCCAAAATCCCGGGCACCGTCAACGTGTGCTCATTGCGGTAGGTAACCATCCCCGGACGGCTGCCTGGAATACGGTTGACATAACGGCGGCGTGTATAATCCACCAACACGTTTGCTTCGCCGCGCTTCCCCGAGTAATAAGCTGCATAGCGAGCTGCTTGTTCAATAACACCTGGCAGCGGCTCACCTCGTCCGCATTTGACGACCACATGCCCGCCCGGCACCCCATGGGCGTGCAGCCAGGTGTCATCGCCTGAGGCGCGTTTGAAGGTGACCTCTTCATTTTGGCTGGCCGATCGTCCTACCAGGATAATGCACCTGGGCGAGGCGTTAATGGTCATAATATGCTTTGGCGCGCCGGCGCTCGTATGCCGGGTTTCTGAGCCCCTCAGCTCCTCCAGCTCGCGCTGCAGCGCATCCAGTTCGCTGCGGTTTTCGGCCAGGTCAATATCCAGTCCGAGCTGCTCCAGATATGCCAGGTCTTGGTGCGCTGCCTCGACCATCTCCGGCACCTGGACGTTGGCGGCTTTCTTGCGACGGTATTGAGCGAATAGGCGCTCTGCATTAGCGGCTGCGCTCTGCAAGGGGTCCAGCGGAATACTCACAGGTTCACCGTTTTCACTCCCCAGCAAGCTGGCTGCCATCTCTGCATCGAGTTCAAGCATTTTCTGCCCCGGCGCAATTGACCAGCCCAGCGCTAGAATGGCGTTTGCCTGGCGCTGCAGCGCCTCAAGCTCGTCGGTCGGCAGCATGGAGCGCTCCAGGGAAGCCAGGCGCGCCCGCGTATCCGCCTGCAATTTCCCCAGCATCATATGCAGATGCGAACGCACCGGCCGATACGCATCACCCTTCTGGCGCTCTTCCAGGTAACGGACGATGGCGCCGCTGATACTCGGCATCTCCTCAATCTTGCCCAGATGCGTCAAGCGGTAGGGTGCAAAGGCCGTGATTTGGCCGCATTCATCCAGAGCTACACAGGGTTCCCAGGCATGGGTTTCGGGTAAACCGATAAAATAGGGCAGCACTGCCAGTAGCTTCTCGGCTTGTTGGGCTGGGTTATTCGCTATGCTATCGCCGGCGCCCAAGGCGCGTGCAGTTATCTCACGCCCCAGCAGCGGGCTGATGCCGGTGATGGCGTCGACCAGCACATGCCACACTGGCTCCCTCGAATGCCCCTCTAGGATTCTGTGCAGTTCCTCGGCGGTAACCTGCGGCGGCAACAGCTTGGCCTGAGGCGGCGGGGCAACATAAGGTTGATGTGGTAAAGTCGCGCGGTAGCGGTTTAACGAAGGCGGAATGCGCTTAACGGCATCCATCACCACTCGCTGCGTATCGACGAGGATAAAGTTGCTGTAACGTCCCATCAGCTCGCAGATGAGCCTTACCTGCCCCTCCGGTCCGCTGAAAGCCATTTCAAGAACGCGTTCATATACCGGTTGGTAAAACCCCTGCAATAAGGCGCTGCGCAGGTATTTACCTAGGAGCAGTATAAAAGGAGAGGGAGTCTCCACTCCGCGGCGGGCCTTATCCTCAACGAGCATAACACATGGTAAACTGGCGTTGGCAGAGAGCAGCAACTGCTGGCGTCTGCCGGTGAATACCTCGAGCACGATGGTGAGGGCATCTACCTGCACAATACGCTGCACGCGCCCGCCAACCAAAGGTCGGAGTTCATCGCGTACCGCCGAAAGGGTCAAGGTATCGTAGCTCATATTAAAAGTAATTAATCATAGCTTCGAGTTCTTCGGCGCCGAAATACCCGCGAATGCGTAGGCGTGTCAATTCCCACAGGTTCGTGCTGCTATGCTCGATGCCCTGGGCTGTGGTTGTGCCGGCCCAATAACCGGCGGCCGGCAAGAGATCGATGACCATGCCGTTGTAAGCGCCGGAAGGATAACACAGAATGCGCACTTCCTGGTGGGTGTGAGCTTCAATCGCCAGCCTTGAATCGCGCAGTTGGCTTTCGACATTTTCCTCGGAGAGCGTGCTTAGATCAGGATGACTTACGCTGTGCGATTCGATGGAAATACCATGCTGGCTCATTTCAACAGCCATATCCCAGGTTACAAAGTTGATGTTGTTTTCATCCAGCAGGCTGGTGATGACAAATACCGTAGCTTTCATACCGTACTTGACCAGCAGCGGATAGGCATTGGTGTAGGCATCGCGGTAGCCGTCATCCAGGGTGATGATGACCGGCTTGGGGGGGAGTTCATAGCCGGTCTGCAGCGCCAGCACCAGGTCTTCAAGGGTGATGGCCTCATAGCCGTTTTCTTGCAGCCAGATGAGATGCTCCTCGAATTTTTCGGGCGGCAGTGAAAGATCCAGGCGAACAGCGTCGGCATCCTCAGGCGGCGCTGAAATATAATGATACATCAGTATCGGCACACGTATGGTACGCTCTACTCCGTCAGGTGTCGGCAGAGGGCGCGGAGTGGCGGTGGGCGTCGGCGCAGCCGTCGGCGCGGGGACCAGCGTCAGCGAGGCCGTTGCCGCAGGTTTAGGGGTGACCGTTGGATAGAGGGTAGCCATAATGCTAGCGACCGGGCTGCTTGTGGCAGAGGCCGGCGGTAGTGGGGGCGGCGTACGGGTTTGCAACGCTTGTACGCTGTTCATGCAGCCGGCGGTCCCCAGCAAAACAAGCAATACCAGCACGACTGGCGCTGCGCGGTGTAAGATGTGTAACACAGGTGCTTTCATGAATCTAGTAAGCTGACTATATGTATCCCTGTGCAGGTGTCAAAGCGGAACCGTTGCAAGATTGACTTAACGCAACCGCCGTGCTACAGTGTCGAGATGGAGGGACTATGCGAGTTATTTCCGGCAGCGCCAAGGGCAGAAGGTTGGTACCAGTACCAGGGGAAACCACCCGCCCGATTACAGACCGCGTCAAGGAATCGTTGTTCGATATCCTGGCGGGCAGCGTAGCCGGGAGCGTCTGGCTGGATCTATTCGCTGGCACGGGGGGAGTGGGCATCGAGGCGCTCAGCCGCGGCGCATCGCGAGTGGTATTTATCGATCAAGTCCGCAAAGCGATCGACATTTTGCGCCGCAACCTCGAGATGACGAGCCTGCTTGAAGGCGCCGAAACGCGCAATATGGATGCCTTCCGCTACCTACGTCAGGCCCCGCAGCAGATGTTTGACTATATCTATGTCGCTCCGCCGCAATATGCTGATTTGTGGTCAAAAGCCCTCTCGATTATCGATGAGCGGCAGTTGCTGAAAGCGGGCGGGAATGTGATTGTGCAGATATATCCCAAAGAGCTGCATCCAGTGCAGCTTGAACATCTTTACCAGGTGCAGGAACGCCGTTACGGCAGCACCCTGCTGGTCTTTTACGCTGCTAGGCAGGACAAAGCTGGCGAGGTAACGCTCAATGACAGCGCCGTATGAGGTAGCAGTGGGCGATGTGGTCGAGCTGCGCAAGCTGCACCCGTGCGGCAGCAAAGTCTGGACCGTCACGCGCATCGGAGCCGACATCGGCATCAAGTGCCGGGGATGCGGTCGTCATGTGATGATAACGCGCCGTGACTTTTTCAAGAATACCAAGCGAGTGCTCAACCACGGAGCGCCGGTTGCGTCCCATCCACCGGAGGACCTCGATGGATAGCCTGGATGACACCATCGTTGCCATCGCGACACCCCCCGGCCGCGGCGGAATCGGTATTGTGCGCCTCAGTGGGCCGCGCGCTGTTGAAATCGCAACCAAGCTTTTTGCTCCCGCCCGAACGGCTGCCGCCTGGCAGCGCGAACCGCGCCGCATGATGCTTGGCAGCATCATCAAGCCCGATAGTGGAGAAGTCGTTGACCAGGCGCTGCTCTGCCTTATGCCGGCGCCGCGCAGCTATACGCGCCAGGATGTGGTCGAAATTCACGCGCACGGCGGGCCGCTGCCCCTGCGTCAGATTCTGCAGTTGTGTTTGCAAGGCGGCGCACGCCTGGCT
Source organism: Chloroflexota bacterium (assembly GCA_021372475.1). Classification (GTDB taxonomy): domain Bacteria; phylum Chloroflexota; class Anaerolineae; order UBA1429; family UBA1429; genus JAJFUJ01. Next base: position 18,953 of record JAJFUJ010000012.1, read on the forward strand.
AACCCGGGCGAATTTACGCTGCGCGCCTTTGTCAACGGCCGTATCGACCTGGCGCAGGCGGAGGCTGTGCTGGATACCATCCAGGCCGAGACCGAGGCAGCGCTTCACGTGGCTCAGCGGCAGCTCGAGGGACATCTTTCTATGAAGGTCAAAGCATTGCGGCAGGAACTGCTGCAGATACTCGCTTACCTCCAGGCGCGCGCTGATTTTCCTGATGAGGATGTGCCGGAGCGCAATATTATCCCGGATCTCGAACGTGCGGGTGCACAGCTTGGCGAATTGCTCAGCCAGGCGGGGCAGGGGATGCTTTACCGCCAGGGAGTGCGCACGGCCATCGTCGGCCGCCCGAATGTGGGCAAAAGCCGGCTGCTCAACTGCCTGGTGGGCGCTGACCGCGCGATCGTTACGAATATCCCCGGCACGACGCGCGATACCCTGAATGAAACCATCGACCTTGACGGTATCCCTTTCGAGGTGATCGATACAGCCGGCATCACCCACAGTGCGAATCCTATCGAGGTGCTGGGTATAGAACGCAGCCGCAAAGCGGTCGCTCAGGCGGATCTGGTGCTGCTGGTGATAGATGCCAGCCAACCGTCATCGTATGCTGATTTGGATGTGGCTGCCCTGCTAGATGGCAAAAAGGCGCTGGTGGTGTTGAACAAGTCGGACCTCAATCCCCTTTATTCGTATGATGGCGTGCTCCCTGGGGTGCCGCACTTGGCGGTATCCGCACTCACCGGCGCTGGCTTGCGCGACCTGCGGCAGGAGATGGTCAGCCGGGTGCTCGCAGGGAATGTCTCGACCGGCCAGGAAGCGCTGGTCAGCAATCCGCGCCATCGGCAGGCGTTGGAAGGTGCCCAGGTCTGCCTGCAACACGTGCGTGAGGCGGCCGGCCAGGGTATATACCAGGATTTGTGGTCGATTGATCTTACGGAAGCGCTGCGCCTGCTAGGCGAAATAACCGGCGAAACGGCCAGTGATGAGTTGCTCACGATGATTTTCAGTGCTTTTTGTATCGGTAAATAAAGGGGGAGCCTTTGCGTCTGGCAATTATCTGCTCATTTCTCAACCAGTACGGCGGTGCGGAACGCGTGCTCGAGGTGCTGCACCGGATGTACCCGGACGCGCCATTTTATACCTCAGTTTACCGTCCCGAGGCATTCCCTGAAACGGACCGTGGCTGGGATGTGCGCACCTCGTTCGTGAACCGCCTGCCGATGGCCAAACGCCGGCCGCAGTTATATCTGGCGCAGTACCCGCAGGCTTTCGAGAGCTTTGATTTGCGGGCTTTTGATACCGTACTGAGCGTAACTAGCTCGTTTGCCCACGGCGTCATCACCTCATCCGAGACTCGCCATATCTGCTACTGCCTGACGCCAACCCGCTTCCTGTGGAACTACCCTGCCTATATTGAGCGTGAGGGAATCGGCCGCCTGGCACGCGCAGTTCTGCAGCGCTCTCTCAAGCACCTGCGCATGTGGGACCGCTTGGCTGCCGACCGCGTGGATGAGTTTGTGGCAATCTCGCGTACCGTGCAGCAGCGCATCGCCAAGATATACCGGCGCGATTCAACCATCCTTTACCCGCCAGTACAGATTGGCAAACTCGAGTCGCCTCAAGAGCCGGAGGATTACTACCTGATTGTCTCGCGTCTGATTCCTTACAAACGCATCGACCTGGCCGTCGAAGCCTTCAACCGGCTCGGTTTGCCGCTCTATATCGCCGGTGAGGGTCGCGATAAGCAAAAATTGCAGGCAATGGCCAAACCCAATATTCGCTTTCTCGGTTACTGCTCGGATGATGAAAAACGCCGTCTGATGGCGCGCTGCAGGGCGTTCATCTTCCCGGGTGAGGAGGATTTTGGGCTGGCGCCGCTCGAGGCGATGGCAATGGGGCGGCCGGTAATAGCTTATGCGGCCGGTGGTGCGCTTGATACTGTATTGGATAAGCAAACCGGGGCCTTTTTTACGGAACCGACCCCGGGTTCTCTGGCGCAGGCTGTCACTACCCTGGATACAGCCAGCTTTGACCCGCCAGCTATCCAGCAGCACGCTTTGCAGTTCGACGAGAGCGTCTTTAGCGCTGGCTTGAGGGCTATTCTGGAAAAGCGCTAGCCGCAACCGGGCTTGGCTGGCTTAGCGGCTGCCCTTGGTGTACAGGAACTTGCCCAGGTTACCGTTGACGGTCTCGATGAACTGTTCCAGGGTCATGCTGTAATCGATCTGTAGTCGGTTCAAGCGATAGGGCTCCGCAGGTTCCTGATAGCCGACCGGATTGAGCGTTACTGCGCTGGTGAAACCGGCTGCCTGCACCTCGGCCACAGTCTCATCGCCGTAAGCGCCGAACGGATAACTGAACGAATCGAGCTTGACACCCAGTTGAGCCTCTATCTCATCGCGTGCATCAAAAACCTCATGGTGCAGGTCTTCGGGTGAAAGCTCATACATGCTGTAATGGCTGTAGCTGTGGCAGCCTACCCACATCCCTTGCGCTACCAGCTCACGCAGTTGATCCCAAACCAGGTAATCTGTCTCACTCCCATATGTCGGGAATGCAGCTACGATATATACCACTGGCCTCAACCCGGTCTCCAGGAAGACCGGCCAGGCACGCGTGAGCAAACTCACCCAGCCGTCATCCATCGAGATAATGACCGGTTTCGAAGGCAGCGGGGCGCCGCCAAAGTAGTCGATGAGCTGCTGCGGGCTGATGCTGTGCCAGCCGTTATCTCGCAGGTAATGCATCTGCTCGGTAAAGGCCGTCTCACGCACTGTCCAGGCAAGCTGTTCTTCGCTGACCTGGCTTGCGTCCTCAAAATCCTTGATGTTGTGGTACATCAGGATCGGCACCGGCACACCATAGCCCCCCGTCTCGAAGCTCAGGTTGTAAGGCTCTCCCATTACTACGCCCGATAGGCTGCGCACCCCGGGTAAAACAGTCAACTCGTACATATCGGCGGTCCACCCGCCGGCAGCAATAATAACTGCTCGGTCGGGCGCTTCCCAGCCGACGGCGACTTCAATTGCGGGGGTGAGAATCAAGCTGTCCTGTAGAGAAGCCTGGTCCATCGGTTGGTCGAACACCAGCACGATGGGGCGGTCGCCTTGCATTGTCAGGTCGCCACTAATCGGGTTGCTGGCGGTTACTTGAGGCGGTGTCCCCGGGGTTGGGCTGGGTTCAGGCGTCGCCGAGGGTTCCGGCGTAGGAGAAGCCTGCGAGGTGAATGTGGCAACCGGAGTCGAAGTTGCACTTATTTCCGTCGGCGCTGTGGGGGCTTCCGATGTGCGCGTGCACGCCAGAAGGGTAGGTGCAAGCAGACAAACCGCTATCACAAAGGGTATCAAATGACGTTTCATTCCGTAATCTCCAGACTTGCTCTGCCTAAAGCCGGATATGCTTAAAGGCCTCCGCAAACGTGTAACCCAAGGCTTGCCCCGTTTCCTGGGCAGCAGCGCGGATGTGCTCTCCGATCGCTTCGATCCGCCCGTTTACCTGGCTGTCGTGCTGGCTCAGGGCGGCGATGCGCCGATCGATCGAACCGCTCACATCTTCCCAATAATCGGCATTCTCCGTCCAAAACAAATAGACGTCGTTCACGCGCCAGGGTTCCTCCCCTAACAATTGTTCGGGGAAGATATACCATTCGCGGGCGGCATAGATGGCGTCCAGCGCGACCATGCCGGCTGCGCGGTGGTCCGGGTGGAGTTGATAGCGGCGGAAGGGATCGATCGCCAGCACAGCATCGGGCTTGAATCGGCGAATCCAGCCGCAGACCTGGCGCCGCAGCTCAAGCGTGTTCTCCAGCAATCCGTCAGGGTAATGAAGAAAGGTAACTTCATGTACGCCTAGCTCGCATGCGGCGGCGCGCTGTTCCAGCTCGCGTTGGGCGGCCACCACGCCGGGATGTTTGGACGAATCATGGCTGCCTTTATCACCGCTGGTTAGGAGCAGGTAATCGATTCGGCGTCCCATCGCAGCCCATTTGGCTACGGTAGCAGCGCAGCCGAACTCTGGGTCGTCCGGATGGGCGCCAATCACGAGAACACGTTGTATAGTATCTGGTTCGTTCACTTCAGGCCTCATTTACAGGGGTAGGGATTGGCTCTTCACGAGCGGGGCGCACAGGTAACAAATAAAAGGTGGCTGCTCCAATTACGCGTAAGGTGCCGCCGATGAGCAGCGTCGGGATGATGCCGATTGCGTTGGCTATCGCTACACCAATCAATGGCGCAATAAATGCGCCAACGTTCATCACCGCCGAATAAAGAGCGGTCGCCGTATATTTTTGCTCGGGGGGAAGCAGCCCGAACCATATAACGCTATGGCTCAAGTCAACACCCGGGCTGACTGCATTGACAAAAAACGCTGCAAACAGGATAAACGTCAGATTGGGTACCAATGCTACCAGAAACGGGAAGATAATAACCAGTGGCAGCGCAATCAACAAGGTTCTGGATTCGCCAATGCGCCGAATGACCCTTCTCCACAACCAATAGCCGACTATTACGCCGATATAGGCCAAGGTATTGAGCATTCCCAGCCAACCGTCGCTGGCCCCCAGTTGCTTCACGTACAAGATAATATAGAGTGGGCTGATCATCCAGGCGCCAAAGCTCAATAAAAAGGTGTTGATGGTAATGCGCAGAAACATCGGGTTATGGCGCATCATGCCAGCGAGGTCGCGTAAGGTGCCTGTCTGGTGTTCCTGAGATTTCGTTTGGCTAACCTTTCTAGCCGGGATCCTGAGTTGCGACACCAGATAGATGCTAATTATCCCGCCGGCCAGGCCAAAAAGGTAGAGAATTTGATAATTCAGCGGAAACCGAATCGATACCAACCAGCGTCCTGCCAGGAAAACCAATGGGGCTATGGTCAGGCTTGAAATAATGGCGCGCCACGAGATAACCGTTGAACGCGAACGCACCGGGATAATCTCTGAGAACATTGGGTTCCAGGCGGTGGAGAAAAAAGCCGAGAAAGCGGTCATGATCACCAATATGGCAACCGTAACTTCTGGCAGGAATTTCTGCGTAAAAAACGGGAGAATTGCGATAACGAGATAACCGATGCGCGCCAGGGTTAAACTGCCCAGCAGCCAGGGCATCAGCTTGGTTTTACGTTCCAGAATGCGCGCAGAGGGCATATAGACTATCGCGGCAATTAGCGCCGGGATAGATGATAATAAGCCTACCAAGGTGTTGGAACCACCCAGACGCAATACATACGCCCCGTTGAATGAAGCTGCAACGGTTAAGAGGGAAGCAAAGGCCAGTTCGATATAAAGCAAAGCGACATTGCGTTCGTCGGTATATTGGTCGCCGGCTTTGCCCGAGAGTAAAAGCCGAAGCTTGCCCAGCACCTGCCTGGTCATCAGTTACACCTTCCGCGAATATTCGAGCAGAAGTATAGCATAATAGTATTAGCGCGCTCAAGCGCAAATCACAGTATCTTGTGCACGCCTGGGCGCGTGATATAATATATAATACAAATAGTAAAACGGAGTTGGATGGATAAAACTCACCTGTGTTGGCGCAGGGTCATCGTTAAAGTGGGCACAAGCACCCTGACAGCGGGCAGCGGTAAACTCAATCCGCCGCGTATGCTGGAACTTGTGCGCCAGATAGCTGTTCTGAGGGGTGGCGGCGCAGACGTCGTGTTGGTTACCTCCGGCGCGCAGCAGGCCGGCCGCGAGCGCCTGGGCGCACTGTGCGAGGGGCAGCATATACCCACCAAACAGATGTTGGCCGCCGTGGGCCAGGGGCGCCTGATGCACCTGTGGGAGGAGTATTTTGAGCTGTACGATATCGTGGCTGCTCAGGTGCTGCTGACACGCCAGGATATTGAGGACCGCCATCGCTATCTGAATGTGCGCGATACCTTTGAGAGCTTGCTCCAACGGCGCATCGTGCCGATTGTCAACGAGAATGATGCCGTCGCTACCGAAGAAATCAAGGTGGGCGAGAATGATACCCTTTCGGCGATGGTGGCCAACCTGGTGGAAGCCGATTTGCTGGTGCTCCTCTCTGATATCGACGGCCTCTATACCGCAGATCCGGGGCAAAATCCTGATGCCCGCCTCATCGAACAGGTGGGGCGCATCGATAGCTCGACCTACGATTTGGCCGGCGCCAGCAAATCCGGGCTGGGAACCGGCGGGATGTATACCAAGATAGTGGCCGCCGATATGGCGGTGCGTTCCGGCACCGCGGTGGCTATCGCCAACGGCGCTAGGGATAATATCCTTCTCGGCTTGGCGGAGCGCACACAGCCTTTCACCTGGTTCCCGGCGCGCATCTCTTTGGCCGAAGGACGTAAACGCTGGTTGCTGGCCCAAAAGCAGGTGACCGGGAATGTGGTGATCGATGCAGGAGCCGTGCGCGCCATCCTGCAGAATGGCAGGAGTCTGCTGCCGGTGGGCATCTCTCAGGTGCAGGGAGATTTCGAGCGCGGCGCCTTTATCGGCGTGCTGACCGCCGACGGCGAGGAGATTGCCCGCGGCTTGGGTAATTACAGCGCCGGGGATTTACGGCACATCTTGGGGCACCGTTCAGGCAGCATCGCCGACATCCTGGGCTACGACTACGGCCCGGAGATGATTCATCGCGATAAATTGGTAATTCTCTAGCGCGAAAGGACAAAAATGAGCACCGTCGGTTTACAACGACTCGGCCAGCAGGCGCGGGCTGCCGTCAAGCTTCTGAGCGCCAGCTCAGGCATCCAACGCAATGCGGCTTTGCTGGAGATGGCCAGCCGCGTCGAGCACGATGACCAGCTTTTATCAGCAAACCAGGCGGATGTAATGGCTGCCCGTGAGGCCGGCCTGGCGCCCGCATTGCTGGACCGTTTGACGCTTACTCCAACACGCATTGCAGAGATTACCGAAGGCTGCCGGGACGTGGCCGCCTTGCCCGATCCGCTTGGTGAGGTGATGGACGGTCGGGTGCTGCCCAACGGCCTCAGAATCGCCAAGCGGCGCGTGCCGTTGGGCGTGATTGCGTCCATCTACGAGTCGCGTCCGAACGTAACCATCGAGATATCGAGTCTATGTGTCAAGACAGGCAATGCGATTATTCTGCGCGGCGGCAAGGAAACCCTGCGTACCAATATGCTCCTCGCGGCGCAGGCGCGCGCGGCTTGCGCCGCCGCCGGTCTGCCCGAGGATGCCGTCCAGTTGATTACCTCGACCGACCGTGAACTGGTGCCGCGGCTGCTGGCGATGGACGACATCATTGACCTTGTCATTCCCCGCGGCAGCCGTGGATTGCAAGACCTGGTGCGACAGTATGCGCATATGCCCGTTATCTACGGCGGCATCGGCGTGTGCCACCTGTTTGTGGATGCTTCGGCCGACCTCGAGCGCTCTCTGCCGGTCATCCATAATGCCAAGACGCAGGCGCCGTCCGTGTGTAATGCCCTGGATACCATTCTAGTGCATTCCAGTGTAGCTGCAGCGTTTCTGCCTCAAATGGCCGCTAACCTCAATGGTTCCGGCGTGCGCGTATTGGGGGATGAACGCGCTTTGCCCCTTATGCAGGGCGCTGCCGGCACGCGCCCCGAGCTGCTCGATGCAGCCGCTCCGGAGGATTTCGGACGCGAGTTCCTCTCGCTAACACTCTCGGTCAAGGTGGTGGATTCCCTCGATGAGGCTATCGCCCATATTGCGCGCTACAGCACCCAGCATTCGGACGGTATTCTGACCAACGATTATGCCAACGCGCAGCGCTTTGTGGCCGAGGTAGATTCAGCAGCCGTATATGTGAACGCCAGCACGCGCTTTACCGATGGTGGCCAGTTCGGTTTGGGCGCCGAGGTGGCTATCAGCACCCAGCGTATGCATGCCCGCGGTCCGCTCGGGTTGCGTGAGTTGACCACTTACAAATGGGTGGTCGAAGGCGATTATACCGTCCGCCGCTAGCCTGCTTGACAGCTTACTGCCGCCAGTTCACAATGAGTTTAGTAAAATCGCTCGATGCTGAGCACAGTAAAAGGAGGGCTGCATGGTAAGTGGTAAAAAGGAAGATTCCTTCTTCCCGCGTAAACTCAAGATGGGTATGGTAGGCGGCGGCCGAGATGCTTTTATCGGCGCAGTACACCGTCGTGCGGCGATGCTAGAGGGCAACGTGGAACTCGTCGCCGGCGCCTTTTCCTCTACACCGGAAAAGAGCAAAGCTTCTGGCAGAGACCTGCTTCTGGCGGATGACCGCATCTACGGCAGCTACGAGGAGATGGTCGCGCGCGAGAACAAACTGCCGCTAGGCGAACGTATCGATTTCGTCTCGATCGTGACGCCCAACCACATGCATTACCCGGTCGCCAAGGCCTTTATAGAGGCCGGTTTCAACGTCGCTTGCGACAAGCCCATGGTGCACACGGTAGCACAGGCAGAGGAACTGGTGCGCCTCGTCAAGGCGCACGATGTAGTCTTTGCCGTCACCTACAACTATACCGGCTACCCGATGGTCAAACAGGCGCGCTATCTGGTGGAGACGGGCGCGCTGGGCAAGATCCAAAAGGTCATTGTCGAATACCCGCAAGGCTGGCTGCTCGACCGCGTCGAGCAAACGGGCAGCAAGCAGGCCGCATGGCGCACCGACCCGTCGCGCTCCGGCGCCTCCGGCTGCATCGGGGATATCGGCTCGCACTGCGAGAATCTGGTCTCCTACGTCACCGGCTTAAAGCTGGATTCAATCTGCGCCGACCTGACAGCTTTCGCTCCCGGCCGGCCGCTCGATGATGACGGCAATATCCTGCTGCGCTTCCAGGGCGGCGCTAAGGGCATCCTGACGGCCTCGCAAATTTGCCCGGGCCAGGAGAACAGCCTAAAGCTGCGTGTATGGGGTACCAAGGCCGGCCTGGAATGGTTTCAGGAAGACCCGAACTATTTACATGTCCTCTCGAACGTTGCCCCGCAGCAGATTTACAAGCGCGGCAACGGCTATGACTGCGCGGCAGCCGCGGCCAACAGCCGCATTCCCAGCGGGCACCCCGAGGGCTTTATCGAGGGATTCGCCAACGTGTACCGTAACTTTTGCGACACGATTCGCTGCAAGCTGATGGGCACAGAGCCCACCGATATTATGCTCGATTTCCCGCATGTCGAGGACGGCGCGCGCGGCGTGTACTTTATTAACAAAGCGGTCGAGAGCAGCGCCTCCACAGTCAAATGGCTGCCGGCTGCTTATTGATACCTGCATAAAGGAGAGTTACAATGGCTAGACCAGTTACTCTATTCACTGGGCAGTGGGCGGATCTCCCGCTGGCCGAGTTAGCCCCCAAGGCGCGTGATTTCGGCTATGACGGCCTGGAATTGGCCTGTTGGGGTGATCATTTTGACGTGAGCCGCGCTCTGGCTGAGCCGGGCTATTGCCAGGGACGGCGCGACCTCCTGGCCAAAAACGGTTTGAATGTCTGGTCAATCAGCATGCACCTGGTGGGCCAGATGGTCTGCGATATGAACGACTTTCGCACCGACGGCTTTGCCCCTCAAGAGCTGGCCGGCAAGCCCGAGGAAAAGCGCACCTGGGCTATTGAAATGGTAAAAAAGTCAGCCAAGGCGGCCAAGAAGCTTGGCGTAAGCGTTGTTAACGGTTTCACCGGTTCATCGATCTGGCATATGCTATATGCTTTCCCGCCGTATGATTTTGCCAAGATCGATGAGGGGTACAAGTACTTTGCGGACAAGTGGAATCCCATCCTGGATGTGTTCAAGGCTGAGGGAGTCAAGTTCGCTCTGGAGGTCCACCCCACCGAGATAGCCTTTGATATCATTACCGCCAAGCGCACCCTGGCAGCCCTCGATAACCGCCCCGAGTTCGGCTTTAACTTTGATCCAAGCCACCTGCTCTGGCAGGGAGTCGACCCGGTGCGTTTTATCGAGGAATTCCCGGATCGTATTTTCCACGTGCATCTCAAGGATGCGGCCACGCTGCTGGATGGCTATACCGGCATCCTGGCCTCGCATCTCAACTTTGGCGAGGCGCACCGCGGCTGGGACTTTCGTTCGCCCGGCCACGGCGATGTCGATTTCGAAGCCATCATCCGCCAGCTCAATCGCATCGGCTACACGGGGCCGCTTTCGGTGGAGTGGGAGGATTCGGGGATGGAGCGCGAATACGGCGCCCGCGACGCCTGCGAGTTCGTGCGCCGCAGCGATTTTACCAGTTCGCAAGTGGCCTTCGACGCCGCATTCAGCAAATAGCGTTATAAACATAAAACCGCCCGAAGGTCCTTCGGGCGGTTTATCATTTAGGGTTGGTATGGCTCGGGATGCCAGGGGGCGTTCATTACACCGATGACGCTGGTGGGGTGCTGAGCTTTATCGATGCGGTATGAGTCGCCGGGCTTATCCGGTCGCAGCCGCGTGATGTGTTCGTAGGGGGCACGCAGTTGTATGATGCCCCAGCCTTTAGACTGGGCTCGTAATTTACTCAACGCCTCATAAGCTGCCTTGTTAATCAACTGTCGCGCCACCTCAGGGTGGCGGTGGATGGCGCCCAGGTTGTGATGCATATATTCGTCGGTCGTCAGGGCGCTGCCGTCATCGCGAGTCATCCCGCGTTTGACTGCGACGGTGATAATCCCCGGGATAAGCGCACGCGCCTCGCGCACCAGTGCTTCATCCCCAGTGGCCAAAATCGAGGGGATGCCTAGCTCGCTGGCGCATACAGCCAACTCTCCCAGTTCGCCGATGCTGATGCCGTTGATGGATTGGTCAAGGTAATTGAACCATTGCGTATGCGCCAGATGTGCATATAACGTGCCGGCCTTGGCGTGCTGGCCTATCCAAGCCACAGCATCGAACGACTCGTCGAGTTCGCTGGGCCAACCGCCCCAGCCGCGCGCCAGCCAGGCGCGCGCATCCAACACCGCTGGGTTAATGCCGCCAGCGCCGTGTCCATCCGAGACAACCACTTCGGTCGCGCCAGCCTCGTAAAAGCCGCTGACGGCAGCGTTCACCTCGCGGGTCAGAAATTCGCGCCCCAGGTCATAATAACGCCCGGGATACTGCTCGCCGGCGGGCTGGCACCAGTTGTCATGGTCCAGCACCCCGGCCACGCCCTCCATATCCGTCTCGATGAATATCTTCATGCTTATCCTTTGCCTCTGCTTCTGGCAGCGCGCACCTGGTCGCGTAAAAAGGCGTCTATATCGCCTTCCTGTTCCAGCAGCGTGGCGAGCTTGGAATCGGCCAGCGGCACCACCGTCACGCCTTCGTAAGTGGTCGCTGGGAAGGTCGCTTTATGTTTTTCAGCCGGTTCACTCAGGATAACGAAGGCCAGTTTGATGCCCCGTACCTGCGCTTCGCGCACAACCTCAACCGGCCAGCGCTCGCTAATGGCAGGCGCGGATTGCCGGCTGACGAGTATAGCCGGCGTATAAGCCGCCCAAAAGGCGTCCTCAGGGCCGGCTGGTTCGACGGTAAGGGCCAGGTCCAGGCGTTCCGTATCAACAGCTACCTCTGGCACGATGGTCAGGGCCGGCACAGTGGCAAAGAAAGCCGCGCTGAATGCTTCCCAGGCGGTATCGGCGCGATAGTATCCGCGCGAACCGAGCGCCTGTGCGCGTAGGTTGCGCAGCCGGCCGTACATCTCATGTTTGATGTCGGCAGGCACCGTGAGGGATTCCGCGGCCGAGGAGGTTTCGGTTTCATCCTCCGCTTCCTGCGTAAAATATGTACGCAGTGCGCGCTCATACAGCGGATTGCGCAGGCTGCACGGTTGGGTGGGCGCAACGGCGCCGATCATCTCCAGCGAGGCCAATACCGGGTCGTTGCGGGTGAATGGCATCCGTCGCCCCTCCATCGTGATGCTGCGCAGCCGGCGGCGCTGCAGCGGACGACGCGCAATCTCGTGGAGCACGTGGTGGATGTTGTCGTCCTCCAGCAGCATCTGCTGGGCGGCCGCTTCGACCTGCTCAACGCCAATCTCGGGTGCGCCGCTATCCAGCAGGTGTGCGCAAAGCTGCATGGTCAGGTACGGATGGCCGTGAGCGAGGGTGTAAATCGCCTCGCGCGCCTCGGGCGCGACGGTGACATTATACCGGCGGAACTGGTCAATCAGCCTGTTGACGCTGTCGCGGTCGAAATCATGCAAGTACACCTTTTCGCAGATATTCAACGGCGATTGATGGCCGAAGGTCAGCGCGTAGAGGTCAACTGCGCCGGAGAATATAAAGAGATACTTGCTCAGGAGCGGCGTAGTGCTGCGTCCCTGGGTAAAGACAGAGCGCAGTGCGCTGAAAAAGTTATCCGATACCTCAGGGCTCAGTGCGCCGACCTCATCCAGCAGCACCACGATGCGCTGGTCAGGCACCTTGCTTGCCAATTGTGTCAGGAATTCGACGAAATCGGCGGTGCTTTCGAGGTTGGTGGTCGGAGCGCTGTTTTCCTCTTGCATGTGGGCGCGGAACTCACTCGTCAAGCGGAAGGCCAGGTAGCGGTAACAGGCTTTGGTATCCTGGGCGCGCAGCACCGAAAGGTCGATAAAGACGGGGCGATAGCGCGGCTGCAGCCGTTCCATCAGGTTGAGCAGCAGGGTAGTCTTACCCGTCTGACGGGCGCTCAGGATGGCTATGTATTCTGTTACCGAAGGCTGCAGCGCCAACCTGACGACGCGCCGCAGCTCCGGCCGGTCGATCAGCAGGCTTGCGCCAAAGGTTGAGGTCAGGGGCCCGCGCGTGGTGAAGGGCTCAGCCTTCTCTGCTGTGGGAATGCCCAGCGCGAGCTGCCCGCCTTCAGAAGCATCGCGTTTTACTACTATGCGGGTTGGGTCGTCGTTCCACAACCTGCCGCTCTGGGAGCGTAAAAAGAGCACCGGGGCCAGCCAGTCGCTCGGTTCGGCGCCGGCTGCTCCTGCCCCCAGGCGCCCTTCAGCCATGCACTCATCGATCGTGCGGCCCATTGCTAGGGCCTTGTAGAAAAAGCGGCTGAAGCGCGTGGCCGCCTGGTCCTCGACCGGCCACTGCATCGCTACCACCGCCGGGATTTCCGCCCGCACCAATGAGGGCGCCAATCCGGCCCAGGCGCCGTTTGCAGTATCGCAGGCATTCAATACCACCAGGTTCACGCCGAAACGGCAGAACATGTGCGACATCTCGTGCGCTTTGAGCAGCGAAGTGCGCCCATGCTCATCCTCCAGCACCAACGCTCCCTGCTGCAGCTCGCGGTTATAATGCCCGTGGCCGACATAATGTACCACATCCGGCGTCTGTGTTTGCAGGGCATTTAGCATTTTCTCATAGTTCGCCTGCGGCAGGACATCGATGCGCACCTGCCCGGCCTGAGTTAGCTCCGCCAATGCTTCCTGAAGCACGTCGATCTCGTGCTGCCAGTTGAGCTGCGCCTGGTCCAGCGGATTGGCTGCCATCACCAGAATGCTCAGCGAACCGCGCTGGCGCAAGGTGGGGGGAGCAGCGTGTAAACGGAGATAGCGCACAAGCGAGATAATCGGGTCGAACACCAAAAAGTTGCTCTTGCGCGAATCGTACAGTAGCTCCCAGGAGAGGCGCGTCAGCTCCCAGGAATCGACGTGCAGCCTGAGCCGCAGCCCGCGGCTGCGTTCGCGCGCGACCTGGTAGCTCTCGTACCACAGGGTTTGAGCTTCGCGCGACAGCACGCTCTTGAACAAAGCGTTACCCAACTGGGCGGCTATCTGGCGCGAACGGGGGGCTTGCCCGGCTGCAGCAAGGATATCGGGCGGCAGGTTGAAGCGATAGCGTTCCCCCTCGCCCACCGGCGATGAGAGCACTTCAGCGACCCCCGTATATGCCGAAGCATCCCAATCGCTCAGGCGTAGATCAAAACTCAGGTATTCCATCGCTGCTCCCGTTAGGCCAGCTTGTTGATGAGCTCGATATTGCCGTTATTATAAGCATTCTGATATTCCTGGGTCAAGCTGAGCACAGCACATGCGGGTAGGCACAAATATAGTATAATTACCCTGACTCTGCCGGAATAGGAGCTTTGTGAACAAGTCCGGGCCTGTTCAGCAAACGGATGCCGCCGTGCCGCCTTCGGTGCGCTGGGCGCTGGCCGGGTTGATAGTGCTCTACCTGCTTTTAGCCGGCACTTACAGCGTCATCAACCCGCTCTTTGAGGCGCCCGATGAAGCATGGCACTATGCTTTTGTGCAGCACATGGCGCAAGGGCAGCCGCTGCCGGTGCTCGATCCTGAGAATCCCGGCCCGTGGGCGCAGGAAGGAGGGCAGCCTCCGCTGTATTACTGGCTTGTTTCGCGCATCACCCGCTGGCTGCCCGCCTCCGATTGGCAGACGCTATTGGCACAAAACCGTCACGCCGACATTGGTTCCTATCTGCCTGATGGCAATGGCGACGCTTACATCCATACGCCGGCCGAGGCCTGGCCGTATCGCGGCGCAGCGTTAGCTATCCACCTGGCGCGCCTGGTCTCGGTGCTGCTTGGCGCCGGCAGCGTGTTGTGCACTTTTCTAATCGGCCGCGCCGTGTGGCCAAGGCGCCCCTGGCTCGCGTTGGGAGGGGCAGCCCTGCTGGCGTTCAACCCGATGTTCCTCTTTATCTCTGCCTCGGTCAGCAACGACAACCTGGTTACGCTGCTGTGTACCCTGGCTTTTTGGCTGCTGCTGCGCCTGCTGAAGCGTCCGCCTGTTTTCGGGCGCTGGCTTATCCTTGGCACAGTCATCGGGTTGATTGCGCTGAGCAAGATCAGCGGATTAGCCTTCGCTGCGCCGGCCGGGGCAGCACTGCTCTGGTTAACCTGGCGCAGGCGGGATGCCAAGGCACTGTTTGCCGGCGCTGCCGGCCTGGTCGTCGGAGCGCTGGCGGTGGCAGGTTGGTGGTATCTGCGCAATTGGCAACTTTACGGCGACCCTCTTGGCTTGAATGTCTTTGTGGCTACCATCGGGCCGCGCGTTCCCCCAATAACCCTTTGGGAGTTGACGGCCGAATGGCAGGGACTCGTGCGCAGCTTTTGGGGCGTCTTCGGCTGGATGAACGTCGTAGCGCCGGAATGGTTCTACTGGCTGGTTGATGGCCTGATGCTGCTGGGCTTGTTAGGATTGGTCCTGCGCTTGTGGACACGTATCATCCAGCACCGTAGGCTCTCTGCGCTGGAGAGCATCCAGTGCATCCTGCTGGTTGGCTGGCCATCGGTAGTATTCATCAGCCTGGTGCGCTGGACCCTGATCACGCCCGCTACCCAGGGGCGGCTGCTCTTTCCGGCTGCTGCGCCATTGCTGCTGCTTGAAGCCTACGGGCTAAGTGGATTGGCTCCGCGGCGCTGGCAAGGCATTCCCCTCGCGCTGGCAGGAGCGTTGCTGGCCGGATTGGCTTGTTGGGCGCCGTTGGCGGTCATCCGGCCAAGCTATGAAGCGCCGCGACCGCTTACCAGCGTAGAACAGGAGGCGATCCCTAACCACCTGGGCATTTCCTACGAAGGGCGTATCGCCCTGATAGGGTATCAAGTTGATAGGCAAAATGTAGAGCCCGGCGGTAAGCTGCCGGTCACCTTGTATTGGAAAGCGGAGCAGAGCGAAACCAGCATCCTCTCTGTTTTTGTGCAGTTGGTCGATGCCGGCGGCGAGGTCATCGCCAATCGCAATATGCTGTTGGGCGGTGGATCACTCACTACGCCGTACTGGACTCCTGGCGTCGTGATATCACAGACGTACCTGCTGCAGGTTTCACCTGCGGCATTGAACCCAAGCCGTGCGGAACTCATCGTTGGCCTGTATCAATACTATCAGGATAACCGCCGGTTGGAGGCCTTCGATGCTGTGGGCAGCTCCTTGGGGGATGCGTTTGTGCTGGCCGAGGTGGCGATACAAGCCAAACCGCAAGGTGAAATCTATAATCCGGTTCAATTCGAGCTTGAGAATGGGATTGCGCTGGTGGGTTACAACCTGGAGCATAGCATTATGGCTCCAGGTGATACGGTTCATGTCACCTTGTTTTGGCGAGCGCTGGCGCCGGTTGCCAGCGATTATGCCAGTTTTGTCCAAGTCCTGGATTCAAGCGGCTCTGTGCAGGGGCAATTGCACCGCCACTTGGATTCAAGCGAGCCCGGAACCAGCCAATGGCAGGTTGGGCAGATTATCCGTGAAGACTATATCTTTACGTTGGCCGCTGACGCGCCGGCGGGCGCTTATGCGTTGGATATTGGGATGTATCTGCCGGAGACAGCCTCAAACGCGCGTGTGGTCAAGCAAGATGGCTCGCTGGGCGATAATCATATCGTGCTGACCCATCTGAGGGTGGAAGCCAAATAGGGCAGCCTGCTTATAATCGATGGCAGAGTATCTCGATAGGCACTTGTCAACGAGCTGTTTTGGTTTCAATACTGTAAAATATCTGCAAATTCTGCTGGCGTTAACGATATTACTTTTGCGCCAACTCAGTCGCTGACGGTGATGTAGGTCAGCGTGATGCTATCGCTCTTTGCTTGTCCGGCGCTGTCGACAACCTGCAGCCGCTCCCCGCTTTCCGCGTCATACAATCCGATGGCCAGCGCATAGTCCCCCGCCGGCATATCGGCATTCACCAGAACTTGGTGAGGGTCCGCCAGCCAATCCCCGCTGGTCCAGAAGGAAGTTGGGTAATCGCCTCCCAATGGCGGCCCGTCGCCGCTGCTGCGGTTCTGGCCGCTGGCATCTACCAGGTGTACAAAAACAGTATAATCGCTCTTTAGGGGCTGATTAACCTGCCAATACAGCGTAAACTTAACCTCGTCTCCTTTTTTTACTGCGTTGGATTCGAGGTTATAACCGACCAGGCGAATATGGTCCTCCAGGTTGGCATCCATCTGGTTCTGAACCTGGCCTGGCGAGGTGGCTGTCGCGATGCGCACCCTGCCGATGACGGGCCAACCCACGGTCTGACTTTGTTCATCCAGAACCGGCAGGTTTTCCATGCTAGCGAGTTGGTATAACCCGACAGATACCTGGGCTGCTACAGGCCCTTGGGCATCGGACGCAACGGGCACAAGGTAGCGGTCACGGATTATTTGCCCGGGCTCGAGGGCAGAAGTGGCTCGCAAACCCCCGCCGGGGTAGCTGTCGCGCTGCCCCACGACCTTTTGCTGTAGCCCGGAGATGTGAATGTATATCGAATAGTTCTCGCTCATCGGCGCCAATACCTGCCAGTACAATGTTACCGGCACCAGGCCGCCTGGGTCAACGCTCCTGGCTTCGATCTCCGTCGCCACAAGCCGCATCACGCCGCCATACGTCGCTCCGAACGGTTGCGCAGTTGCTGGAATCTGGTCTTGAGTAAGTATAGGCGCTGGTGCGTATGCCGGGCGGATCGAGCCAAAGGGGGAGGCAACCGCCAGGGTGAATACCAGAGCGCACAAGCCAACCATCAGCCAACTGCCGATGCGCCGATAGTTGATGGTTTGCAGCCCCACTATGCTGAATACACAGATGGCGGGCAGCGCGGCGAAAAGCAGCCGACCTTGCGAGGCCAT
>JAJFUJ010000020.1 GCA_021372475.1 Chloroflexota bacterium
ACCGGAAGCTGGTTATTCGCGCCGCACGCGATGCGCGGCTCCAAGCGCAGGCAGGCTTGTGCACTCCCCCACCGGGCGCGCTGCGGACATCGCAACCCCTGCTGTACTTAGCTGTTATGCAGCCTGCCACCACAAGCAGGCAGCTCCAATACCTCCGCGTCTCCGCGTGAGGCGGCAGCCTCCTCCAGCAGCCTTTCGGCGCGGCGCAGCGTGTACCCCAGCCTGAGCAACGCCAAAAGCTGGCGGTTCTCACGGGCCAGGCGCTGCAGCATGCGCTCGGTCAGCAGCTCAACTTCACGCATCGGTATCCTCCTCACGCAGGAGCTTGCGCGCATCGTAGATGCGGTCATACACGGCGGCGGCATTGGGCACGCCGAGCAGGCGCGCGGTGCGCGCGGCCGGCACCTGTTGGATTGCCGTCATATACAGGGCTTGGCGTTGGCTTGGGCGCAGCCGCCACAGCGCCCCCTCGACCAGGCGCAGGCGTTCGAGCAGTTCGGCGGCATGGGCGCCATCCTCGGGAGCGGTTAGCTGCGCGAGCGCCGCACTCGGCAGCGGGGTGCGCTCAGCGGGGGCGGAGTCGTCGTCATCCAGAGCCAGTTCCGCAGGCGCCGCAGCCAGCTCAGCCCCGGGCCACAAACGCTGCGGAGCGCGCCGGTAGATGCGCCAGCCTCCGCGCGCGAGCAACCTCTGCCAGGCATCGTAGAACGCCTCGCGCGTCGTATCGCCCAATTCGCCGGCCTGCCAGCGCAGCGCCAGGGCGTGGAACTCGAGATAGACATCCTGCCAGAAATCGTCAGCCTCATAGAAGCCGCCGTCCCCCTGGCGCAAGCGCGCGAGGGTGCCGGCGCAGTAGCGTGCGGCGTAGCGGCGGGCGCGCGGCCAGAGCGCATCCAGTTCATCCGTTTGCATCGTTCGCCTCCTTGAGCACATCGCCTGCCTCGACCACGCCGGTCGGCTCACAGCTCGCAGGGGGCGCTTCGCCCTCGAGCGCAGCGCACAGCGCTGCCGAAAGCAGACAGTCGTCATGCACATCCGCCTGAGGCACGCCCCAATGCAGCAGCCTGCTCGCGCCGGGCGCCACCTGATGGCGCGCCGCTGCCACCTCGCGCCAGAACTGGGCATACTCGGCGCCGCCGTCGTCGGCGTAATCTTGAAAGCGCCCCGAGCCGCAGATCCCGAGATATGCCCAACCCAGCGCGGATTTACTTTGTTCGCTGAATACGAACGGCTGCACGCGTTCGCCCAGGGCGCTCTTGAGCAGCGAGCATAGCCCGGCGCCTACGCCGGTGGCATCGATGATGATACGGCGTGCGCTCCACACTTCGGCCAGGCGCATAATGGCGCCGTAAAGCGCAACGTGCGGCGTGCCGACCCAGATAGTGCGGTCGAACACGCGGTAGCGCGGCAGGGCGGGCGCAGCGTTGGGGCGTTCTATGGCGATGACCGTCAGCGCGGTGGCGTCCTGGCGCGGGTTGGTCGGCGCGAGCAACTCCGTCTCCTCGGCCGGGCCGGCCACATCCACGCACAGCAGGTATTCTCCAGGATTCTCGGGGGCGCGCCGGCGCGGATGCGTGCCGTGCATCAAAGCCTGCGTGCCTGGGGGGAACATCCCCCCTTGGCCCTCCAGTTCCTGCAGTAGGTACTGAGTGCGGATGAGCGGGTGCCCCGCGCCCAGGCGGGCGATCTCGCCGCGCACATAGCGTCCGTAGGCCGGCGCCTCTTCGGCCACCTGCTCCCAACTGACGGTGAATACGCGTTTGACCCCATCAGCGCGCTCGAGCTCGCGCAGGCGCACGATGGTCTCGGCCAGCAGGGTGTCGCTCGTCCAGGCGGTGCCCCACAGCACGCCCGTGGCGTTGTTGGAGGAGGCCATCGGGCGGAAGTCCTTCTGCCACTTGTTCGCGTCGATATCCTGGGCTTCATCGCCCTCCAGCAGGATATCCGCGGTGGCGCCGACCACGTGCGCCTCTCCGCCCGCCGAGTAGAACGCCGCGCGCGCCCGCCCGAGCCTGAGCGCATTGCCGCCCTCGCGCACAGCGGCTTTGCCCGGCAGTCTGGCGCAGGCGGATTCGAGACGTTGCAGGCTGGTGAGGCACTGCGGCCGAAAGGTGGGCGCGGCCTTGACGATGCATCCCCCGCGAGCGCGCGACAGGTTGAGCATAAAGGCCTCGAGTTGGGCGGAGATCTCGTTCTTGCCGGATTGGCGCGGCAGCATCACGGCGAACTGGGTGCCCTCACCGCGCAGAATGCTGTCGAGTATCGCGTGGGCGATGGGCGCCTGGTAGGCGCGCAGCGGCCGGCCGATGATGCGCCGGCTAAAGATATCGATATCGGTAAGGGTGCGGATGAGCTCGCGCCGCACAGCCTCGCGGCGGGCGCGCTCCTGGGGCTGCTCAGCCATGATGCGCCTCCTCGGCCTGTGCGGCCTGCAATTCCTGCCAGATGCTCTCCACCAGCTCCTCCATGGCGTCATCGCGCGGGATTAACTCACGGCGGGCACGGATAATCTGCACCATACGGGCCGACGAATCGCCCAGCGCCTTGAGCACCATCTGCGGGCTGATGTCGGAGCCGGCCGCGCGCTGCTCGCGCACCCAGGCCTGAAACTCGGCGCGCGCTTCGAGCAGGCGCAGCAGCTCAGCCTCCAGCAGCGAGAGGTCGTCCAGAGCGTCGGGCACAGACGGCGGAGCCGGCGCCTGCGCAGCCCCCGGTTTGGGTTGATGGCTGGCACAGTACGGGCTACCGCGGCGCGCCCACGAACGGCAGGTGGGCATCTGGCAAGGGCGTTTATCAGGGTTGCGCGGCATAAAGCACCTCCGAATAACTAGAACATATGTTCTATTGAATATCGGGTAGGCAGGGTTTGTCAATGGGGGCGCAACAGATTGCGAGGGGGGTAAACTCTATTTGCAGATCACACAGATTTACCTTCTGCTGGAGGTGCGGCGTCCGCGCTGCGGGTGCGGTCTGGATGGCCGGCCGTATGGTCGCGACCTAAAGGTCGCGAATCCAAATCTGGTTGCTGGAGGTGCGGCCTGGATAGCCGGCCGTATGGTCGCGACCTAAAGGTCGCGAGTCCAAATCTGGTTGCTGGAGGTGCGGCGTCCGCGCTGCGGGTGCGGTCTGGATGGCCGGCCATATGGTCGCGACCTAAAGGTCGCAAATCCAAATCTGGTTGCTGGAGGTGCGGCGTTCGCGCTGCGGGTGCGGTCTGGATGGCCGGCCGTATGGTCGCGACCTGAAGGTCGCGAGTCCAAATCTGGTTGCTGGAGGTGCGGCGTTAGGGAGTGCGCAAGCCTGCTTACGCTTGGAGCAGTGCAGCGCGCAGGCGTTCGAGCGCCTGTGCGTAACGTGCGTCAGCGCCGGCCCATTGGATCAGCCGTTCGCACGCGAACTCGGCGCACTGCGCGCAGTTCTCCAGGTGGTGCTCATCCACACAGCAGCGCAGGATGGCGCAATCCGCCGACCAGTGTACCTCAGTGCGGTCGGAACGACACCCCAGGCAGTACATCTTGCGTTCGACGGCTTCCGCCAAACCCTCATCTTGCGCCAGCCACCCCTGCGCTCTGAACCACGGCAGGATTTTATCCTGCACGGCTTGGTCTGCTGGCAGACGGAAGATATCGCAATCCGCGCACACCAATCCGCAGCAGGCGAGATCCCCTTGAATACATGCGCACATCGTAGCTCCTTTCGCCGAGCGAACACCGATCGTACCTGACATACTGTTGCTAAATGCCTGCAGCAGGATGCACAGCGGATATAACGACCGCAGCGCTCAGTCCAATATCAGCCGCGCGCGCTTGAAGCGTGCCAGCGCCGCCAGAATCAGCAGCACATCGACCACCAGCAGCATACCGCCCACCGTCAGCCCCGCCTGCAGCGGGTCAAGCCCCTCGAGCGCCTGGCTTAGCTGCGCCTGGCTCGCGGCCGGCAGGAACTGCGTGCTCATAATCGGCACGAGCAGAAAGAGCAGCATCGTCATCGAGAGCGTTTGCTGCGCCTGGCGCGCGGTAGCGGCGCGCAGTGAAACCAGCACGCCTACGCCGGCTGCCAGCACGGCCGTTAGCAGCGAAAAGATCAGCATAGCTGCCAGCACTGCCGGCTGATAAACGAGCAAGCTACCGGAGCTGAAAGCTATATTGACGGTTATCATGCCCACCAGCACGTTGATCCAGGTCAACGCCAGGCCGTATGTGGCCCCCGCGGCCATCTTGCCCAGCAGGATGGCGGAATCCGCCAGGCGGCTGGCCAGCAACGTCTCCAGGGTATGGCGCTCGCGTTCACCGGCCACCGCATCCGCGATGGTGCCCGAGACCAGGTAGAGCGGCATCCAGGCCCACATCACGAGATAAGCCGGGTTCTCTATCCAGCCGCGCCCCTCCTGCAGCGGCATAAAGATACCAAAGACGCCCGTCAGGATCAAGATGCCCAGCTTGCTGCGCAGCCTGCCCCAGGCAGCTATCTCGCGCCATTCCTTCCAGAATACAGTGGCTATATCTGCGATCACGGCTGTTCCTCCATCATGCTCAGGAAGAGGTCCTCCAGGCTGGTTTCGGCGCGGCGTACCTCGGCCACCTCTGCGCCGCCCGCCACGAGCATGGTCACGAGCGGGGCGCTCTCGGCGTCGCGCTGCAGTTCGAGCACCAGGCGGCCGTCCTGCACCTCGGCGGAGGCTACCTCGGGCCGCGCCCGCAGGCTTTGCAGCAGCTCGGGCGTAAAGCCGCTTCCATTGACCTCCAACCTGGGCAGGCCGCTGCGGGCGCGCAATTCGGCCAGCGTGCCCTGGGCCAGCAGCCGGCCCTGGCGGATGACGGCCACTTCATGGCAGAGCTTTTCCGCCTCAGCCAGGTTATGGGTCGTCAGGAACACCGTCACGCCCTCCTTACTGGCCAGCGACGATAGGTCGCCGCGCAGTTCGGCGGAGGCGATGGGATCGAGCCCGGAAGTAGGCTCATCGAGAAAGATGAGTGGCGGGCGATGCAGCATGGCGCGCGCAACAGCTAACTTTTGGCGCATACCGTGGCTCCAGGTGCCGACCTTGTCGGCGCGGCGCTCATAGAGCCCAAAGTGGCTGAGCAGCGTGCGAATGCGCTCCGCACGCTCGGGCGCGCTCAGGTGGTAGATGCGCCCATAGAACTCGAGGTTGTCCTCGGCGCTCAGGCGCTCGTATAGGCCGGTATGCTCCAGCAGCGCCCCGCAGCGCTCGCGGATGGCAGCGGCCTGCGTGCGCGTATCGTATCCCAGCACCTCAGCGCGCCCGGCTGTGGGTTCGAGCAGCCCCAGCAGCAGGCGGATGGTGGTCGTCTTGCCGGCGCCGTTCGGCCCCAGGAAGCCATATACGCTGCCGGCAGGCACGCGGATAGAGAGTCCGTCCAGCGCATGCAGCGCGCCGAAATCGCGGCATAAGCCCTCGGAGGTTATGGCAAATTCGTTCATCCAATCCCTCAAGTGTATAAAGAATGCCAGCTTGCGCCTTTTGAAATGCTATTATGGCGTGGGGCAGGGCGTTGTGTCAAACGAGACGCTGCTGAGGGTGTTGAAAAAGGGGTTCTGTCCTTAGACTTGCCCGCCTGTGTGTCCTTCCGTGGGGGCACGCGCAGCGTGCCCATTCCGGCGCAGGCTGTGAGTTCGCAGCCCTGTCCTTTCAGATACGATGGTGTCTCCAACGGGATACTTTTTTCCCACGCCCTCGCGCTGCCGTATCGGCCAACCCGCCGTTCTCCGCTCTTGGTGTAGCCTGATGAGTGAGCGCTGGTGTGTTTACGGTGTACCAGCGGGGAACGCACTATTCTGCTGAGTGCATACGATGGTCGTTCACGCCTCATTGATTATTACGCCAGACGGATGGGTGCAGCAGCAGCGGGCAAGTGCAGAACATAAATTGTCCGACGTGCGTTCGCGAACGCACGCCGGACCGACATCCTTAGGAAAGTAACCGACAGTCACTCGTCTGATAACTTTACATAAATAATTACAACACAGCTCGCCTCAGGTCGCCGAATGGCTACCATCCGCCGGCGAGGGGCGCCAGTTCGACGCTGCTCCCGAAACTGTAGCTGACCGCAGCGCCGGGGATATAGTTCTCCACCTGCACGAGATAGCGCGTGCCGGCGGCGGGCGTAAAGGTGGCCGACACCTGGCCGGCGGTGCCCGTCCCCGAGCCGATCGTTACCTGACCGTCAGGCCCGTATATCCTAAAGTTCACGCCGCGGCTGATGATGCTATCGGCGGGGCTATAGTTCATCACCAGGGTGGCTGGGTCGGAGGTCGGGAAGGTGACGGTATAACGCGCGAACGCGCCGCCCGAGCCGCCCGTCAGGCTCCCGCTCAGGACTGGCTCGCTGAATAACGGTGCGGACGACATACCCTCGCCCGTGACGGTAAAGTTGACCTGCACGCCGTCTATATAGTTGTATACCTGCAGCAACAGCCGCTGTGCGGTATCGCTCGCAAACTGCATCGTGCGGATGCCGGTAGCGTTGCTGGGCGTGGGCTTGCCGCTGCCATACAGATCGCCGTTGCTCGGCCCATACACGTTAAAGCCGACCCCCTGGCTCGTCACCGGGTCGGCCGGTGAAAAGGTGAGGTTGATGGTAATCACATCGCCATCGCCCGGGTAATCAATGGCGGCGTACCAAAAAGCGCCGCCG
>JAJFUJ010000026.1 GCA_021372475.1 Chloroflexota bacterium
GGCCGTAGGTGCGCGCCACGGTCTCGATGCTGGTATAGCGCTGCCAGGCGCTGGAATCATCGCTCAGGCCGTGCAGCAGATAGAGCACCTTACGCCGGCGCACCGGCGCATCGCCCATCGCCCCCGGATCGGGCAGGATGATATCGAGCGGCAGGTCCATCTTGACGGTTTGCGGTTCGTGCGTGATACGAAAAAGCGCCATAGGTTACTCCTTTGCCGCCTCAGCCGCCGGTGCAGCAGGCGCCGGCTTGAAATCGATAAAGAACGAAAAGGCAAAGCTGATGACCATCATCGCCAGCGGGAAGATAGCCATCAGAAAGCGCGAGGCCGCATCCGGGTGCGGCCCGGGCACGTCGCCCGAGACGTAGCCATACAGCTTGTTCACCAGGAAGAAGGCGAAGGCGGTGAACAGGCCGTTGAGGCGGTTCATAAAGCCAGCGTGCTGGAGATGAATCCTTCGCGGCGTTGGTTGTACTTGGCGGTATCCTCGTCCATGATTTTGGCGCCGATGAGATCCATCGTGGTGATGACCCCCGCAAAGCCAAAGCCCACCAGCGCGCTGGCGGCGACGGCCGTCCACAGCGAGTTGGCAAAGTAGAGCGGGATGAACGCGATGGCCAGGGCTATCAGCGCCGCGCGCCAGACGGGCATCAGCGTAAAGCGCCGCACCAGCCACGACCAGACGGCCACGCAGGCGATGGCGATGATCAGCACGGCAGCCAGCAGAAAGGTCGATTGCCCGCTGGAGAGGTTCAGAGCATACTTGACATAAAATGTTGTAGAAGCCAGCACCAGCGACATCGCCGCGCTGTAAAAGGCGTTGGCAAACCCGGCAATCCAGAACTTTTTGTTGATGAACAGGCTCTTGAGGCTATCCCACAGCTTGGGGCGCTGCTGAGCCTCGATCTCCTTCGACTCGTGCGCGGTAAAGGTCATATACAGGATCACCGCGCCGCCCAGGATGCCATAGATGACGGCCGTCAGGCTAAAGCCGATGGCGCTCGTGACCATCGGCGTCAGGGCGATGCTGATGATCATCGCCACGAGCTGGAAGGCCTGGCGCAGGGCGTTGGTGGCCGCGCGTTCCTGGTCGGTGCGGAAGAGCTCGGGGAAGAGCGCGCCATAGTTGGCGTTGATCACTGAATCGAGCGTGCCCGTCAGGATGTAAAAGAGCATCGCATAGCCCAGCAGCGACTGGCCGGCCAGGAAGGCGGGTGGGCTGTAAAAGGCGATCAAACCCAGCACCAAAAGCGGCGTGCCGATGACCAGCCACGGCCGGCGCCGACCCCAGCGCGTACGCGTGCGGTCGGATAAATAGCCATATACCGGATTGTCGAGGGCATCGATAAAGGCGTAAATCGTCAGGATGAGCGAGAACTGCAGCGTGGTCAGCCCCAGATTGATGACATAATAAGCGGCGGCGTAGGTCTTGAGCATGTTGATGGGGATGGACGTGCCGAACATGCCGACAGCATAATTGAATGACTTGAGTTTGTCCTTACTCACCGCGGTGCCTCCTTCCTCGGAACCCGCCTGGCGACAGCGCCAGGATGCTATTTACACTTGGCCTATTATCACTTAACATATTCGTGCGGTCAACTATAATGAGCAGGAAAGTCGGTACACCGAGAGCAAGCACGCCCAACATACGGATACCAGGGAGTTAGAAACCATGAACGAGCCAGCGTTTACCATCCGCCCGATTACCGCGCCCGACCTCGAGCGCATCTCACGCGTCTGCTGGGATTCCCGCGATATCCAGTTGCGCATCCTTGCGCAGCAGGACATCCTGGGATTCGCCGCCTGGCAGGGGGATTACTGCATCGGCTCGCTGCACTGCTACTGCGTGACGCTGCCCGCTTACGATGACGCCCTCTTCCCGGGTTACGGCCGGGCCAAGCCCGAGGGCTGGCCGCTCGGTTGGCCGCTCTTGGCGGCTCGGGAGCTGGGATTGACGTTCGACAAGCCGGTATGGGGCCATGCCTGCTTCCACGTGGGCTACGCTGGGCCGGACGCCGCCAGGGCCGACCCAGCCTACTTTGGTCGTGGCATCGGCACGGCGCTGTGTGAGAACTCTATCGCCTGGGCGCGCGCGCATGGCTATGCTGCTGTGTTGGCCCAAGGCGGCGCCAAAATCGTTCCCGAATATAACGTCTGGATGGGCTGCCTGCCCTGGAGCACCTACGCGCGCCTGGGCTTTGATAGCCTGGCAAATGAAGTGAAGGGCGCTGAGCTCCCCTGGTGGATGCAGGCCAAGGATAACCTCCCAATGCAGGAACAGGCGCGCCGCGCGCTGGCAGACGGCTGCAGCGCACAAGACCTCGGCACGCGGCTGATGCTGCTGCGGCTGTAGAATTGCACTTATAGGAACCAGGCATGGCCGCCAGTTTGGTTACTACGGCTGTATGGGCAGGTTCAGGTGAGCGCTTTGTGCCTGCCGCAGCAAGTAGTTATAATCTTCACGTACCGGATGTCGGTTCATGAGCAGGCGCACGCATAACCCAGGCAGAGTTGGTTCGCATCGTTCCGGAGCAGCGTGCTGTGCCGGTTGTAACCCTATGCTGGAGACCCATTAGATGCCGCTGCACTTCAACCGCAAGGATAATAGCGTCGCTCCCTCGCCCGACGGCCTCGAGAGTTGGAGTGACCCTTTGCATACCGCCAAGTCCGGGTCCGGCGGCGGTTTGCGCATCCCGCTCTGGCTGCTGGTCTTGATATTCACCGTGTGGATCAGCGCTATCCTGGTTACCTCGCTCCACCTGGTGGCCTACGCGGCCGGCCTCCTGCCGGCTCACGCTGCTGAGGCAGCGCTGCGGCCGACAGCAACGCATACCGCCGCACCGACGGCCAAACCTTCCGCTACGCCTACCGCAACACCTCGGCGCGTAGTGACGCTCTACCGCAGCTCGACGCCGCAGGAAGCAAGCCCCGAGCCGGTCGAGGAACTGCCCACCGAGGAGCCGGAAGAAGGGGGACCCATATATGAGGAGCCGACCGCCGAGGATCTCGCTGCCGAGCCGACCCCCGAACTGCCTGCGGAGACGCCCGAGCCGACCCTCACACCCACTGCTACGCCGCTCCCCAACCCGTATGAGGCGCACCTGGTCGGCGTGGTGGACGGCAGCACCATCGAGGTCGAAGTTCAAGGGCAGATTTACCGTGTGCGCTTCCTTGGGATTAACGTGCCCAACAAGGATAACGCGGATGCGCGCGTCGCTGAGATAGGCCGACGCGCCGAGGAACTTACCAGCCTGCTGGTGCAGGGCGCCCCGCTGATGCTGGAATGGGATGTTACCGACCAGGCGGAGGATGGCGCTCTGCTGCGTTATGTCTGGGCCGACGGCCGGCATATCGGCCTGGAGCTGGTGCGCCAGGGATTGGCCAGCGTGGAGATCAGCGAGGTGGATACGCGCTACCAGGATGCGCTCTACAGCGCACAGCTCGTGGCTCAGAATGAGTGCCTCGGGCTGTGGGTCTGCCCGTAACGCTCTCTGCCGTTAAAACGCCCATAAAGACCGCGGACCCCTCTCACCAGGGGTCCGCGGTTGGCACAAGAGCCAAGGAGGAAGAAGGGGAACGGAACTATTCGAGCACCACAATACCCTCCGCAGTTATCAGCGTTGCGCTGGATACATTCCTGATCGCAATCACCTTCTCGCTTGCTTTCATAGCAACCAATCTTGCTGACGTGTTAGCTTGGACGCGGAAAGGGTATCTGTCGTGGTGTTAACTATAATCTGGCCGTCCACTCCCAAGGCCGGCGCACTGATTATCCCAGATTCAAGCCGCCTGCGCGTAACTGTCTCTTGCTCACTATCAATCTGGATACATGCACATACTTACTGTCTTTATTCTAGCACGCACCTGTTGCCAAAATATAACCGCTGTGTAACAATTATGTAACAAGGTGGAAGCGCAGTTACGGCAGCAGAGGGTGTCAAAAAAGAAGTTCTGTCCTTAGACTTGCCCACTAGGAAACAGGAAGCGTCATTCCGGCGCAGGCCGAATCCAGTATTAACCTGATATATAGTGAAATATATCATATAATAATAAGAATGAAAGCAAGACTCGGATGGATTCCTGCTTGCGTGGGAATGCTATGCGAGTCCGCAATCCTGTTTTTCAGATACTACGGTGTCTCCAAGCGGATACTTTTTCCACACCCTCCGGCAGCAGGTTGTAGCCAGGATAGTATCCCTCGTGTACAATACAGCCATCTCGTTCCAGGAGTAGTGACGATGCCGCTGGTCCCCTTTAATGCTTTGCTCGCGCACGCCGCCCGGCACAAGTATGCTTTGGGTTATTTCGAAGCCTGGGATCAGACCTCGTTCGAGGCTGTGCTGCAGGCTGCCGAGGAGGCTCAGGCGCCCACGATCCTGGGTTGGGGCGGCGCTATCACCAGCTCTAGCTGGCTTGAGGCCGGTGGGGTGGAGGAGCAAGCAGCCCTGGCTATGGCGCTGGCTGCGCGTTCGCGGGTGCCCTGCGCGGTGCTCTTTAACGAGGCGCGCACCCTGGCGCAGCTCGAACGCGCTTTGGCCTGCGGTGCGAATGCCCTGATGCTGGATAGCTCGCACCTGCCGTATGCCGAGAATGTGGCTGCCACGCTGCCGGTGGTGCGCCTGGCGCACGCGCACGGTGCCGCGGTGGAGGCAGAACTCGGGCACCTGGCTGCCGCCGACGACCCTGCGGTGCGGGCGCAGCCTACGGAGCCGAGCGAAGCCGCCGACTTTATTCGCGCCACGAGCGTGGATGCCCTGGCCGTCTCGATTGGCAATGTGCACGTGATGACAGCGGGCGAATCGGGCGTGGACCTCGATCGGCTCGAGCGCATCCACCGCGCGGCAGATATCCCGCTGGTGATTCATGGCGGTTCGGGGTATCCGGCCTGGGCGGTGCGCGGCGCCGTCGAGCGCGGGGTGCGCAAGTTTAATGTGGGTACGCGCTTCAAGGCGGCCTACCTGGATGCTTTGCGTCAGACGCTCGCTGGACTGCCGCCAGCGCCCGATATTCAGCAAACTATCGGCTCGCGTGAAGCCGGCGACATCCTGGAGCCGGTGCGCGCACGTCTGGTGGCCGAGATGCTGCCTTTGTTGGAGCTTTATGGAGCGGCAGGGATGGCTCGCTGCTGGTAAACGATGGAGGATAGGGTGAAAATTCTCACCCTGGCCGACCAAGAGATCGACTCGCTCTACAGTCCCGCCTTGCAGCTATATGCCGGCGGCGTCGAGTGCGTGCTGGCTTGCGGCGATCTGCCCATTGACTATCTGGAATATATCCTCACCGTGCTCGGGCGGCCGCTCTATTATGTACACGGCAACCATGCCCAGTCACGGGTCGATAGAGCGACGGGCAGCCTATCCGAAAATATCGAAGGTGCCGTCAATATCCATGGCAAGTACGTCAACCAACGCGGGCTGTTGATTGCCGGGTTGGAGGGCTGCCTGCGCTACCGCAGCGGCAACCACCAGTACACCGATGAGGAGATGAGCTACAAGGCAACGCTGCTGGCCGTGCGCCTGCTGCGCAACCGCGTGCGCTACGGCCGTGCACTCGATATCCTCATCACGCACGCTCCGCCTTACGGCATCCACGACCAGGATACCAATACCCACCGCGGTTTTCGGGCATATCTCCCGTTTATGCGCTTCGTCAAGCCGCGCTATCTGGTGCACGGCCATACCCACATCTACCGCAATGATCTGCCGCGTCGCACGATGTATCACGAGACCCAGGTTATCAACACCTACGGCTACCAGATACTGGAGCTCGAGCTGCCCGGCGAAGCAAAAACAGAGGCCGACGCTTCTGCCGGCCCTCGTTCCTGAACAGCGGTGATAGGCGGGAATGTTCTCAATCAAGCAATGGCGCAGCGCGTTTGTTACTCTGCCGCGGCACTGCTCTCATTGGCAGGTTCAGATTTTCTGAAGACGGATTCGAGCGGATTACCTGCCTGGCTGCGCTTGCGTTTGGCGATAAGCTGCGCGAGTGCCGCGTTATAGTCGTCGGCGGCGGCTTTGATATCGGCCTGCATCGTTTCTGCGTTTTGCAGGTGCATCAGGCGCGCCCAGTAGTTATTGAACGATACCCCCAACATCGAGATAAACTCAAGGTTCTCTTCCAGCGCTTGAGCCGGGCGCAGCATAAAAAAGACCAGAAATGTAGCTACACTCAACGCGCCAAAAGCCAATGAGGCCCCAATCCGTTCGGTGGTCAGGCCGAGGATCACCGCCACGACAAAGAACAGCAGCGCCACGACAAACAGGATGATGTACATCGCCAAGGTAATATGGTAGGAGCGCATATAAGCCTTCAGGGTATTCCTGAACATCTCCTGCATATTGTTAAAGCCGGTGGACATATAGCTGGCCCACTCGTTATCCAGCCGGATTTGGTTGGTTTTATCCGGCGGAAGTGGTGCGGCTTCCTGCTTTTGGGGGCGGATAATCCGGGTTGCAGGCGCCTGGCGCATCGGCGGCTCGCTGTAGGCAGCCCGGGACGCTACATGCGCCGGACTAACGGGCGGTTCGCTGGGGGCAGCCTTGGGCGTCGGATGAATCGGACTCGCGGGCGGTTCATTGTAGGCAGTCCTCGGCGCTGTATGAACCCAATTCGCTGACGGCTTGGCTGCAGGCGCCTCCTCTTGCGGAGCGAGGGGAGGTTCAGGTCGCGGCGCGGTGAGCGGTTCGCTCGGTTTGCTTTCCACGGCTTCCTGCACGGTCGGTTGCTCCTCAGGCAGCGGTTGCTCCTGTATAGGCTCAGATGCTGGTTCGAGCGCTGATTCCTCGACGACCTCTTCTTCACTTGTCAGCGAAACGCTCTCTTCCAGCGCTTCAAGGCTAAAAGGACCTTGCTGCTCGAATTCGGGGTTCGGCACGCCGATCCTAAACAGGTTGGGGCTCTGGTACATCGGCATCTGATCAATGATATAACGCCAGAACTGGATTAGCGACCCTCTAAAGTTCCCGTTATCCCAGATGCGTAACATAGCGGCCGTGAACAAGCCGTTGCGGCTCCCGTCAAAAGAGACCTGGTTATCTTGGCAGCCCGAGATGACGATGACACTGGCGTGTACCTGCTCCTGATCAACCTCGGGATAATTCTTGAGGATGTCATCATATTCGCGCTGATTGCGGGAATAGGTGGTCATCTGCACCGAGTCGGGGAGCAGGCGCGCGGCCGGCCCGCCGACTTTGTTGACGGAATCAAACATCGGGCGCCTGGCCACCGTGTCATTGTGGCAGGTATCGGAGAGTACCAGGATGCGCACTCCCACCCTGAATTCCATCCATAAAGCATTGAGTTCATTGAGCACAAACTGCCGGTCGTAGAGGCACCAGGTTTGGCTTTGGCTGTTGAGTTCGCTAAAGCGATTGGGAACCTGCCCACCGTAGCCGGAAAAGGTCACCAGCAAGAAATCGGCTGGCATCAGCGATTCGGCTGTCTGTAAAATAGCCTCCTTGACATTCTCAACAGTCGCCAGCGGCCCAATCAAAAGCTGGGAAGAAAATCCCTGGGATTCCGACAGCGCAAGCAAATCCTGGGCATCAAACTCACAACCGGTGAGCGATCCATTCCAAGGCTCACCGTTTTCATCTTTATAATGCTCAGGATCAACCTGGTTCAAACCAATATGGATAGCTAACCCGATTGCCACTTGCGCCTCCTCAAGAGCACTTGGTCGCCCAAGGAAAAGTTTCAGTTCATACGGGGCGGCCTAATTGGCTGACCATGCACGCTGTCTGTATGCCGGCATCCGTTTTTAGAGCTGCTAAATTGGTTAGAGTCGCACAAGGCTGGTTGCGGCAATCAGAAGGCCTTATAGCCAATGGCAAAGCTCCTTTCGATGCCGTACAGTTCTGCTGCAACTGTGATGGGTAGAATGGGGGTAGAATGAGATAACAGCGCAGAGGTATATGAGGATGCCGCGAGTCCGTCTATGAACAGACAATATAGAATAACACAAAACGGACGAAGAGCAAGTTGCATCGGCCCCCGACTATCGCAACCAACATCCCAGCCTAGAATGTTACGGTTCGTGAGCGGGCTGATATACCAGCCAAAACACAGTTTAATAATAGCATAGCAGAGAAGCCTGTCAAGAGGCAAATACCCCGCCCCCGAGGGTGTTGAAAAAGAGGTTCTTTCCTTATACTTGCCCACTCGGAAACAGGAAGCGTCATTCCGGCGCAGGCCGGAATCCAGTATTGATCTGATATATAGTGTAATATATCATATCATAACAAGAATAAAAGCAAGACTCGGATGGGTTCCTGCTTGCGCGGGAATGATATGCGAGTTTGCAAGTCGGTCTTTTCAGACACTATGGTGTCTCCAACTGGCTACTTTTTCCACACCCTCTGTAAATATGCCGCTGACAAATCGTGCAAGATAGTATATGATGGAGGCAGTCGGATCAGGAGTGCAATGGTAACGAGTTCAAGCGCATGTGG
>JAJFUJ010000052.1 GCA_021372475.1 Chloroflexota bacterium
CCCAGCACGCTTTTGCGCAGCTCGTTCTCGGCGGCGCCGATTTTGGATTTGTACACATCGAGCTGCTTTTGAAACGTGGTGCCCAGATGGCTTGAGTTGTAGCCGGCTACCATCTCGCGGTACCACTCCTCGAGTTGTTCGGTGTCGGCCTCGTGGTAGCTTTCGGTGAAACACAGCATCTCGTTAGGCAGCTTGGGCGGCATGGGCGGGTAGCCCCCGCGGGCATAGCCGAAGACGATGGTCATCAGCGGGATGACGCCGGCGGGCAGCGCCAGCTTGTCGCGCAGCCAGGCGATGTCGAGCAAGCCCGCGCGTCCCGTCTCGGAGAGCATCACCGAGGAGATGCCCAGCGCCTCGGCGGCGACGTTCATATTCATCGCCGCGAGCGAAGCGTTCATCACCGCGATGGTGTATTCGACCAGCGGGCTCTCGGGGAAGGCCTGGATGACCTGACGCGCGCGGTGGCCATCGGCCAGGATGATGATCGCGCGCTGTGCGTTAAAAGGCAGCGCCGCGCCAAAGGCCTTGCGCCAGGAGACGCGGTCGAACAGGGCGAACGACCATGACTGCAGGTTGACGGTGGAGGGCGCCACCCGCCCGGCCTCGAGGATGGCGTCCCAGGCATCGGCCGGGATTTCCACCGAGCTGAATGAGCGCACACTGCGCCGCGCCAGAATGATGCGCAGCGCGGCGTTCTCTTGAAGCGATTTAGGCACACGCGGCCGCCCCTGCAGGATGCGCCACAGTGCTGTGACGTACTGGCTGGGCCTCATCCTAGTGCTCCACTTGTTCTACGGGCTGCTCCGGCTGTTCGGCAGGCTGCTTGGGTTGAACTGCGCTCTTCCCCTGATGCTCAACGATGTTGATGAATCCGCCGTACAGGCGGTACTCGTCCATGCGGCAGGAGTTAACCAGCTTGCCCTGATAATAGGTGATATCGGGACACGAGTCGCACATATCAGTGCGGCCATCCTCAAGGATATCGGGGGCCTGGATGATGCTGATGCTTTGCACATACACGCCCTTAAAGAAGCGCTTCGGGTGGCTGAACATATCCGTGATGCGGTGGCCAAGGGCCTGGCGCACGCCTTTATCCCAGGGCCAAAGCAGAAATACCAGTCCGCCGATTTTCGAGGTCGAGGTGTAAGCCAGGTAGGTGCCGTTGAACCAGTGATGACCAGCCTGAACTACTTCCATCGCGCGCTTGTCCAGCGAGCCGTAGGGTTTGCCTTTGACGCCGATGGTGGTGCCGATGAGCCACTTGAACGAGCTGTGCGAGATGGAGCCGCCCAGATAGGCGCTGGCCTCATATTCCGGGCAGCACTCCTTGAGCTTATCGTGCACTTCGGGGCTGGTGACGAACTTTTCATCAAAGCTGTCGCGGCTGTATGAGAGCTTGCTGAGATCCACCTGCTGGCTGTTCTGGTCCACGGCGGTGGTATCGTCAACGGTGGCTGTGCGGTAGGTGATGAATACCAGCCCTTGCACGCGGTCGATATTCTGGCTGCCCCAGGCCATCACGTCCGGTATTTGTTGAAACGTCGAAGGGTACACCGTCTGGTTAAAGATGACGTACAGCCCCTTCTCGGCGGCAATCATGTCGGCATAGTACTGGCGCAACTCGTTGAGCTGCCCCTCGGTCTTGTTCTCCCAGCCGGGGCGCCCCTGGTGGCTGTCGATGTGAATGGTGAAGCCGGCCAAACCGGCTACTTTGAGCTGATGGAGCAAATCGGGTTTGAGGGCGCAGGCGTTGGTCAGGATAACCGGTTTAATCCCCTGCTGGGCGATAAACGACACCAACTCGAGGATATGCGGATAAATTAGCGGTTCGCCGCCGGCGATGGAGACGTTATCCGGGTTGCGCCAGCGCTTGAAAAAGAGCACCTCCTCTTTGACCTCTTCGAGCGTCTTGTGCCCTGTCATATGCTGGCGGTAGCAGCCCTCGCAGTGCAGGTTGCAGATATCGCTGACTTCGAGCCAGGCGATCGGGTTATCGTTCATCGACCAGGGCATACGGTAAAGGTTGCGTTTGTCGAGAGTCATACCATCCTCCGCGTCAGTAGATTAGGTTCTGTGCCGATTGGCGGCACTGCGGAATAACGACTAACAATGTAGGCGCTTAAAGCTCCTGCTTGCGCCATAGTAGCATATTATACGCCATTTTAGGGCCGCTGTGCAATCGAAATATTCCTGAGAGTGTTGAAAAAGAGGTTCTTTCCTTATACTTGTCCCCTGTGTGTCTGCTCGTGGGGGCACGCTGCACGTGCCCATTCCGGCGCAGGCTGGGACCCAGTATTGATCTGATATATAGTGTAATATATCATATCATAACACGAATGAAGGCAAGACTCGGATGGGTTCCTGCTTGCGCGGGAATGATCTGCGAGTTTGCAACTCTGTCTTTCAGGCACTGCGGTATCTCCTAGTGGATACCTTTTCAACACCCTCATATTCCTCAGCGCCATTGCAGGTATAAATAGGCAGCGTGCTGCCAAAAGATTCGCACTGTGGGATGGGTGCTCTGCTAGCTCGTGTCGCGTTCGTTCTGCCGCTGACCGTCCGGAGCAGCATCTGGCCGTGCACGTTCGAGCGCCGCCTGGAGTTGAGCGCTCTGCAGGCCACGAACCTGCAGCGTAATGCGATTA
>JAJFUJ010000054.1 GCA_021372475.1 Chloroflexota bacterium
TCAACCTTGGCATCCGCCACTTTACCCAATACAGCGGAGAAATCCGTATCGCTCTTGGTGTACGCTTCGTAAACGGGAACGGTTCCCCCTGCTTTTTCGAACGAGGCTTTGGCATACTCGGCCAGGCCCTTGACATAGTCGTTGCCCACATCATACAGAATCCCAGCGCTCTTGAGGCCGAGTTCGATTGCGAGCGCGGCCATTACTTCACCCTGGAACGGGTCGAGGAAGCAGGCGCGGAATACATACTGCTTGACCGAGCCGTCCTCATTGACCGTTACTGCCGGGTTGGTCGAGGTCGGGGATATCTGGAGCACTTTATTTTGCTCCGCAATAGCCGCGATAGGAATAGAGGCACTGGAGCAGACCTCGCCAATGATGTAATGTACCTTGTCTTGTGTGATGACTTTGTTGGCGGCGTTGGTAGCTTCCTGGGCATCGCACTTGCTGTCAGCAAGCACCACATCGATGCTCATTCCGGCAGCCCTTGCTTCTTCGATGGCCATCATCGCGCCGTCGCGAGTCGATTCGCCAAAGGTTTTTACATCACCGGATAGAGGTACCACAATGGCAATCTTGTAGGTTGTACTAGGTGTACTCTCAGGCGTATCGCTGGTAGTACCGCCGCTGGTTGTTCCACTGGTTTGGCAACCTGTCAACGCTAACGCTAAGATCATCACAACACTGAGTAAAACTAGAAATCTGTGCTTCATGCGTTGCTCCTCCTAAAATAGATAGGCGTGATAACTAAGTTCGCAGATGCAGGGTTGCAACCCCTCTATCCCAACGTCGGGTTTGGCATCATCGCGGCTAAAGACTGCATTACCCTCCTTTTGGGCATCTGACTGCTATTCACCCAGAATCCATTTGGTATAAATCGCGTCATACGTGCCGTCAGCCTTTATTTTGGCCAGGCCTTCATTAAAGAGCTGAAGCAGCTCGGTGTTCTCACCTTTTTTAACCAGGATCCCGTAATATTCATCAGTGAATGGCTGCCCAACTATTTTGAACTTACCTTTGAATGTTTCCGAGGTCAGCACATATTGAGCTGCAACAGGCGTATCGACCACGACAGCGTCAATTGTCCCTAGTTGCAGATCCTGAAAAGCCAGGTCGATTGTGTCATATTCCTTCAATACAACGCCTTCAATCTCACCGAGGGCTAGGGCGCCAGTGGTGCCGATTTGTGCCCCGGCAACTTTGCCTGGCAAGTCTGCATCCGAGTTGATTGATGTCTCATCCGCGCGAACGACCACAGCCTGGCCAGCGTTGATGTATGGATCCGAGAAATCATATTTCTGTTTGCGCTCATCGGTGATGGAGACGGAGGATATGATGGCGTCGTAATCTCCAGATTCCAGGCCGGCAAAAATGCCGTCCCAGGCGGTGTTTTTAATCTCTGCCGTGAAACCCATGGCCTCAGCGATGGCATTGATTAAGTCAACATCGAAGCCGACAATCTGCTTGTTTTCATCGACCATTTCCATAGGAGGAAAAGTGGCGTCGCTGGCGAAGACATATACCTTCCCGGATGCGGAGGTAGCTTCTGGGCTGGCTTCGGGTGCCTGGGTAGCGGCCTGAGATTCCTGGGTTGGTTGAGGCGTAACAACAGGGGTACAAGCCGCTAGAACAATAGCAAAAGCAACAACTGCAGCGATGGCTGCTAGTCTGGCCTTCATTGCGATCTCCTTAGATAATATTGGACAGGCAGCAACTATCGAGCTACCACCTGGAGCCATCAATCAAACCATGATCACATCTGAAGGGCCAGCCAGCCCCATTTTATCTCCTACTCTGGAGACCAACCTCATTGCTTGGTATTCTGCGTTGTGGCCTAGTTTCTCCGTTGGTTAATTAGCGGCATATTTTAAATATAAAGGCTATTATAACACAAATTGGTTATTGATGAAACTGGTTCTCTTGATGTGCATATTGACTAGATGATGAGCTGTCTTTACAGGCAATATGCCTAAGTTAATGGGAGCTCATTACCGGTCAAAGTAACTCGGTTACCGGCCTCGTTGCGTATCGTTACGCCGGCAGTGCCGTTATTTTCACTCACAATAGCATGGATTACCCCTTGCTTGAGGTGGATGCTGGGTTCTGGCGTGGCGAACGAACAACTGCGCATTTGCAATCTACCACCATCAACTTCGACTAGCGCACTGGTCAGTGCTTTGCTTCGCCCGCTGCTAAAGAAGCAATCTGAAAGCGAAACAAAACTCTGGCTGTGTGAAACCACACACTGGTCTGCCGGCCCCCAAAACGCACAGTTGACCAACCGGACCGACCCCTGGCATGTAGCATTGATGACTATTTCTATAGGATTATCCCCCGGGAATGCGACGAACTGCCCGTTCGTGATAAGTAGGCCCATGTACTGGATTTTATCTACGACGATACAGCGCTCCGCAGCATCGGCGCCAATTCCGCACAATTGGGCGTTCGTAGCTCCGTGCTCCGTCTCGATAAAACGATAACCGATATGCACGGGGAAAACAAAGGTATTTGTAACATATTCCCAATCGCTGCGCCCAAAGACAAAAGCTTCGCAATTGCGCCACATATACTCAAACACCGGCTCCCACTCGCCGCCAACTTCCGGCGCCGACCACCAATGGCAGTGAAATTGCACGTTATCCAGGCGACCTATATCTGAACAGTTATCCAGCCAGATTCCTCGGCGCAGCACACAGCCATAAACCGAGCGGATGCGATGGCGCACGTTGCTCGCCGGACCTATTTTGATGCCGTTATAGCTGTTGATCAGCGTAACGTTCTCAACGGTGTTATCGCCGCCGACGAGGTGAAACGTATAGGGATAAGGGCGGATGTCGCGCGGTTTTTGTTCAGGATAAAATAGCGTTAATCCACTTACCGAACACGAATCACCCAGTTCAAAAAGCGCTGGAGCTTGCTCGTCATCACGGCCGTAGCAGGCCATGATCACGGTGCCAGTCAGTGGTTTTATATACTGAGGGGCTAAGGCGGCACCCTGGAGATGCACGCCAATGGGGATGCGGATAGAGCTGGTGATGCGGTACTGTCCAGGCGATAACTGAACGATACCACCTAGTGCGGAGGCAGCATCCAGTGCGGATTGCAGAGCGGCCGTATCATCTGTGATACCGTCGCCGCGCGTACCAAAAAGCATTGCATTTATAGGGTGGTTCATCTTGCTCCTCAAGTACCAAGGGTTGTAGAAATGCTAGCGTTCTCTCGTATTAATGTCAATCATAGCCAAATGAAAAATGGCACAATCCATTTGACATCTTAACCATAATCGTTTAATATTACAGTTCGTGAACCATTCTGACAAGCATCCTTCGGGATCGCCAAGTTAATTATAGTTGAGGTTACCATTAGCAAAAGAGAACACCGCCTAAACGATGAGATCCGGGTGCGCGAAGTACGGCTTATTGACGAGACGGGCAAGCAACTGGGTATTTTCCCCATCCGCGAAGCTATTCATCTGGCAGAGGATCGTAATCTTGATCTAGTTGAGGTTGCTCCTGCCGCCAATCCGCCAGTATGTCGTTTGCTGGATTACAGCAAGTTTCTGTATGAAAAGGCTCGTCGTGAGCGTGAGGCGCGTAAAGCTCAAAAGCAGATTGAGATTAAGGAAATCCGTCTCAAACCCAAGATCGCCGAGCATGACGTGGTTGTAAAAACCAATCAGGCTCGCAAATTCTTGGCTGAGGGCGATAAAGTTCGGCTGCGTGTTAGGTTTCGTGGCCGCGAAATTACCCATCAGGAAATCGCTCGCGAGCTGCTTGATCGGGTAGTTGGGATGATGACTGATGTGGCTACCATCGAGCAAATGCCGGAGATGGAAGGAACTACGATGATGATGGTGCTTGCCCCAGTGAGCAAGCCCTCGACTATACCTAATCCTGCGGAGGTTTCAAGTGCCGAAAATTAAGACCCATAAGGCCACCGCTAAGCGCTTCAAGCTAACCGGTTCGGGCAAGCTACTCCGCACCAAGGGTGAGAAACGTCACCTGAGGCGCAACAAGGCTAAGCGCGTGAAACGCGTTTCGTACCGCGGAGTGGAAGTGGTAACGGCTGGCGACGCAAGGCGTGTTACGCGTCTGACGCCCTATATGGGCAAGTAGCTTAACAGCTAGTGCGACTATCAACCGTTATGCATATAAACACCAGAGAGGTATGAAACATTGGCAAGAGTAAAACGAGGCGTGCCGGCACATGCACGCCATGTCAAAGTTCTGAAGATAACCAAAGGACAGCGCGGCGCCAAACACCGCTTGTTCCGTCGTGCTAATGAGGCCATGTTGGCTTCGCTCCGTTATGCAACCTATGACAGGCGTGATCGTAAGGGCGAAATGCGCAGGCTTTGGATCACCCGTATCAATGCTGGCGCACGGCAGAACGGCATCTCTTACAGCCGGCTGATGAACGGCTTGAAGATTGCAGGTGTCGAGGTAAACCGCAAATTGCTGGCGGATATGGCTGTTGCGGATCCTGACGCATTTAGCAAGCTGGTAGAAGTAGCCAAGACCGCTGCCGTATAACCCACGCACAGGTTCTATTTCCAGTTATTGCGATCATTACGGGGCCAGGCCTGAACAGCCTGGCCTATGTGTGTCTGCCTGCGCTATGATTTGGTCGGAGAACAAGGTATGCCTTTTCGCGGGACTATTACGAATGCCCAAAATCCACACATCAGGTTGCTGCGCGCTTTCGATCGGCGCAGCCAACCGGGTGAGCACCTGTTTATGCTCGAAGGATTACGCCTTGTTCAAGCTGCCTGCAACGCTGGCTATCCGCTCAGGCAAGTGTTTGTCTCCGATTCGTTTGCTGGCAGACATCCCGCCGCGATAAATAACTGGCAGGCTGCTGGCCTCGAGCTCTGGCGGGTGAACGATGCCGTATTTAAATCGCTTGGAGAGACGGTATCGCCCCAGGGTGTCGCTGCGTTAGCAGAGAGGCCGTCTGTACCAATTGAGAAGCTGCAAAGGGCAAACTACCTGGTTCTGCTGGATAATCTTCGCGATCCGGGGAACCTAGGCACTATATTACGTACTGCCCAGGCTACCGCTATGGAAGGCGTGCTACTTTCGACGGGATGTGTGGATGTGTTTTCGCCAAAGGTGGTACGCGCAGGGATGGGCGCCCATTTTGGGCTTGATATTGTGCCTCAAGTACCCTGGGAGACTCTTGGCAGCTTGTGTGCAAAAAGAGTTTGTGTGCTCGCAGATGCGCACGCTGCAGAACTGTACTGGACGGCGGATTGGAGCGGACCGATAGTGCTCATCATCAGCAATGAGGCCTCCGGACCAAGTCCGGAAGCACGCGGCCTTGCCGAGCACACAGTCCGGCTGCCGATGGCTGAGGGAGCCGAGTCGCTGAACGCCGCTGTGGCTGGCAGCGTGCTTATGTATGAAATCTATCGACGGCGCCTGAACCGTTAGGTTGGGAAATGGATATGTCAAGTATGGATGACTCCCCTAATATTATATTGGCGTCTGGCTCACCTCGGCGCCGGGAGCTGCTGAGCTTGCTGGGGCTCGAGTATCAGGTAAAGCCGGCTGAGGTGGATGAGACGCGGCATAAGGATGAAGCCCCAGAGGCGCTGGCGCTGCGGCTGCCCCGTTCCAAAGCAGAGGCTGCGGATTGCGGTAATGCCTGTACCACCATCGGAGCTGATACGATCGTAGTTCTTGATGGGCAGGTGTTGGGCAAACCGGTGGATCGCTATGATGCCTCTGCTATGTTACATAGTTTACGGGAGCGCAAGCACTCTGTCTTGACGGGAGTATGCATCCTATCTCGCAAACGCGGTCTGGAGTGTGTTCAACTTGCCTGTACATCGGTGCATATGCGCGCGTATTCTGATGCGGAGATCGAAGCCTATATCTCGAGCGGAGATCCCCTAGATAAGGCTGGCGCATATGCCATACAGAACACGGATTTCAGACCGGTGGATGAGTTCAAAGGGTGTTACACCAATATCATTGGGCTGCCGCTGTGCCATGTATACCGTGCGTTAAAGCAGCTAAATCTCAATGTTTCCAATCATCCGCTGATGTGCTGCCCCTGGTCAGTCCGCAACGGCTGTATTTGGGCTGATGCAATTTTGAATGAGCAAGTAGCATTTAGCTTATTCAGCTCATGAACCATAAATAGCTGGATGGCTGCCTAGCCACTTGTGTTAACAGAGGAAGTGAAACGTGCTTATTGAAAGAAAAGACTTGAGAAATATCGCGATTATTGCCCATGTAGACCACG
Organism: Chloroflexota bacterium; assembly: GCA_021372475.1. Taxonomy (GTDB): domain Bacteria; phylum Chloroflexota; class Anaerolineae; order UBA1429; family UBA1429; genus JAJFUJ01. The sequence goes on from JAJFUJ010000054.1 coordinate 6,250, forward strand.
GCAAGACAACTCTCGTGGATGGCTTGCTGCGCCAGGCTAAAGTGTTCAGGGATAACCAACAGGTGCAGGAACGGGTGATGGATTCGAACGACTTGGAACGGGAGCGCGGAATAACGATTCTGGCCAAGAATACCGCTATCTCGATTTATGACCCTGCTATCCAGGGACAAGTGAAGATTAACATCGTGGATACCCCAGGTCACGCCGATTTTGGCGGCGAAGTCGAGCGCGTTATGAATATGGTAGATGGGGTTTTGCTGCTTGTAGATGCCGCCGAAGGACCGATGCCACAGACGCGTTTTGTATTGAAAAAGGCTCTTGAAGTTGGCCACCGCGCCGTAGTCGTCATCAACAAGGTTGACCGATCCAAGGCTGACCCATTGCGAGCTCTGAACGCTACTTTTGACTTGTTTATCGAGTTAGGTGCAAGCGAGGAGCAAGCAGAATTTCCGGTTATCTATACCAATGCCCTCACGGCTCAGGCGGGGGCAACCCCTGCCCTAAGTCCAAATCTGCAACCGCTGTTTGAGGCTATCCTGCGACATATACCCGGACCGCAAGTCGATGTTGACGGGCCGATGCAGATGCTGGTTACCAATTTGGGATATGATTCATACCGTGGAGTAACCGCCATTGGGCGTATTTTTGCCGGCAAAATTAGCGTAGGGCAGCAGATTGCCAGAGTGCAAACGGATGGCGCTATAATCCCTGAAAGAGTGCGTTACCTGGGGGTATATCAAGGCTTGAATCTAGTCGATGTACCTTCCGCGGAGGCTGGAGACATCGTCTGTATCTCGGGACTTGAAGGGATAGCCATCGGTGAGACGCTGGCAGATTTTGAGACGCCGTGCGCGCTACCTGTCATCAAGGTCGAGGAACCAACGGTTCGCATGACTTTTTGCGTCAATACCTCCCCTTTCAGCGGTCGCGAGGGGCGTTGGAGCACGTCACGTAAACTGCGCGAGCGCTTGTACGAGGAACTGCGTCATAATGTGGCTTTGCGGGTAACAGAAGCGGATACTCCCGATTCATTTGTCGTATCCGGTCGTGGCGAGCTTCATCTGGCCATCTTGGTCGAAACGATGCGCCGTGAGGGCTACGAGTTCCAGGTTTCACGCCCTGAAGTGATATTCAGGCATGGCGCAAATGGTGAATTACTCGAGCCATACGAACAGGTATTCATCGAAACTCGCTCGGATACGTTGGGAATCGCGGTCGAGATGCTTGGGACACGCCGCGGCAAGATGCTCAACATGGAGGAAGGCCGGGATAACAGCGTTCGGCTTGAATACCTTGTGCCTACGAGAGGATTATTGGGATTCCGCCATCAATTCCTTTCCGCAACACGAGGTTTGGGCGTTATCAACACTATATTTTATGGGTATGAGCCCATGGCCGGAGCAATTCCGACGCGCAACAATGGTTCTCTGGTGGCCTGGGAACCGGGTGTTACGACTACCTATGGCCTGAAGAATGCTGAGGATAGAGGGGTATTATTCATTGGGCCAGGTGTCGAGGTGTATGAAGGGATGGTGGTTGGCGAGCACCACAAAAGCGATGACTTGGCCGTGAATGTCTGCAAGAAAAAGCACTTAACCAATATGCGTTCGTCAACCCAGGATATTGAAGTACGCCTGGTCACACCTCGCTCTTTGAGTATCGATGAAGCGATCGAATACCTGGCCGAAGACGAATTGCTTGAGGTCACTCCTCAAAGTTATCGGATACGCAAGCGAATGCTTGATACGCATGAACGCGGTAAACAAGTAAAACAGGCGCGGTTGGCATCCGACGACTAGCGGGTCGCCTAACCATGTCTTTTGTTGGCGATCCCTGTCACTGCCAGAAAAAGCACGGCTCCGATGATGGCTACCAGAAAACTGGACCAATTCCAGTCCATGGTAAACTTGCTCCCGCTAATAAGGCCCATCAAGAAACCACCGACTAGAGCGCCGGCAACACCGACCAGGATGTTCAACAGGCAACCCATGCGCGCATTTCGGCCGGTTATTAGGCTGGCGACCCAGCCGGCCAACGCACCAAATAGTATCCAACTGAATATTCCCATTGTATAGCCTCCAGTTCCCTTACTATTAATACGCGTCCAGGTGCCCGAAGTTGTACAATGAGGGAAAAAACTCCTGGCTGGATTACTGCACAATAACCCAGCCAGGAGTTTATATTATAGGCAGCTAACACATACCTAAAACGCTAATCAAAAATGCCGCAGTTAACTATAACAGGGTATGCCAGCTAGCCGAAAAAAGCGCTAGTCGCGTTGTGGTCGAGCACGGCGGATAAGGGTAACCACAACCACGACCACGATCCCGCCTGCCAGAGACCAAAGCACACGTTGAGGTGACCACTCAACTAGACCGGCGAAACCGCCAAGTCCTTCTTCGGTCTGCCCCTTGATAATGATCGTACTGATGATTCCACCCAGAATACCGCCAATGATACCCAGACCTATATTGAAAAAACATCCATATTGCTCATCGAGACCAACAATCAACGTCGCGACCCATCCGACCAAAACCCCGAACACTATCCAGCTGACAAGACCCATGTTTTCCTCCTGCGTTTACTTGATTTCTAAAGGAACAACATCCGCCATTTAGCATATACAATAACAGAAAAACTCAATTTCGGAAAATGACCTGAACTTCATGTTTTTCTAAATCAGAGGCCGGGATCTTTACCAATACCATACCCAACGTCCATTGCCAAGCTCCCGCCTGGTTCGACCAGCCAACATTGACATCGACTGGTTGCCCGTCGATCCAAACCTCGGAAGGCAACTGCAATACGGGCGAGATCATTAGGGTAGTAGCATCTTCAGAGAATGCTGCCATATCTACAGTCAGGGCACCGCTTGCCAAACTAGCTGTGAAATCAGGCTGCACCGAGCTGACGTGCAGGGTGGTATCACCGTCAACAACAATCTTGGTAGTTACCTGGGCGCGTTGCTCTCCTTGTACAAGCAATATATTCTGCTCCAGATATGAAGGAATCAGCCACCAACTGTAGGCTTCTTCACCGGTGACTACATCCCAGGCATCCGGATACATTCCCTTAAACTGGCCCTCAGGAGCCTGCATCTGCAGAGTTGCTATTGTAATACCCTCTGCCACTTTACGCCAATCAAGGGCGGGCTTTATCTGACCAGTCTCAAGAGCATCCGCCAAGTTATGTAACCCGATAGCATAATCCAGGCCGTTCCACATTACCGGTTTGCCAAACCAGGGATAGTTATAATTGGTAGCTCCAAACACTGGCACAGTCGTATACCTCATAATATCACGGTCAGGGGCATTCCACATATAGATAAATGGTAGTCCAGAAAGTGCCCAACGTTGAGCGCTTTCCAGATAATGGGTTTCACCAGTGAGATAATACCCTTCCACCAACGCTTGCGAAACCCAAGCGGAAGCCAGCAAATCCGGCACATGGAGCGGCAGCTCCCAGGTTTGGGCGCCTTCGGGGCGCAGCGGCAGACCTAGGATATAATCCAGCGCCTTGATACTTGCATCTACCAATTGTTGGTTGCCTGTCAACCGAGCAGCGTAAAGCACAGGTAATGCCTTCGTTGCTACCCATCCGCTGGAGGTATCCCCCAGGACGCCGAATGGCCTTCCGGCGCGCTCCGAGGGAGTAAAAGCCCAGGAACCATCGGGTTGTTGACTCTGTGCCAGAGCTAGCGCATTGAGATATGAATCCGACAAGGCACTTGCCGAATTTCCGCGCAGCATCGCCAAGGTGGTCTCGTAATACCAGGGATTTGGGCCGCCGTTCGTACCCAGCGCATCTGTCGAATCGCGCGCAATTTGCTGCAGCGTCAGCGCTTCAGTGGAGCCCTTCGTTCTTTTAAGCGCTTCCAATTCCAGATGCAGGGCATTTGCCGCACTAGGGCCAGGTCCCCAGGGGTCAGAGAGCGCATAATGCCACCCTTTGGAGGCTGGATCGTAAGTAGTAGTCAGGTATGAATCTATGGAAAGCCCTGATCTTGTCTCTAGATCATCTGCTAGAGCCGGTACCTCGGGCAGGCTGTTATTTAACAGCCAGATGTCCAGCGGGACTAGAGGGTCAGAAGCTGCGGCAGTAAAAAGTTGTGCTGTCAAGGACAGTTCGGTCGATGCGCTCAATGGATAAAATCCGCGCACCTCATCACTGTTTTCAGTCAACCCAGCGGTCATCCCGGGCACAAATAGGCTCATCAAATGATTGGATTGGCCTTGCCAAGTATTTGGTGAGGCATATAGGGCGGCCGGTCGGTCGTGTTCGCTATCCCACTTATCCAGCGGATTCCATATCAAGCCGGTAGTCATACCATCCTTGGTGACGGCCATCAACGGGATCGTTATCTTGTTCGGATGCGGCACATATCGTGCCGCGACGGAGGAGTCAGCAAAATCTATCCCGGAACTCTGCTCTGCCCCTAAAAGGTATTCCAAACCGGGGAATAATCCGCTGTCGCGGGATTCGCCAAAGGAGCCTTCGCCAGCCAAATACTCAGGACCCGACCAGGCTTTCAACCTCACCTGGTTGTCAACTGTTAAGTGGTACTCTAGATCGATTAAAACGTTGGCGGTATTGAGGCGATAGACAACTGTATTCGTCCAATGCGTGCCATCGTTATCCGTGTATTTACTGGTAAACGAAAGCTCGTTTTCGCTTAAGGTGCCTGTGTCAGCATATAGAAGCACACGATGCTCTGCAAGATTGTTATCAAGGTATCTGATTTCACCCAGGGCAGGAAAGCGCCCTGCGATCCTCCAATTGGCGCCGTCAAACCATTCGACGGTGCCCACACCGTAACCGAAGGGTTGTTTGTTAAAGGTAAGTCGGACGTTATTATTACCTAACGTTAGCCCGTCTTTGGCCGACGTATCTTCAACGACTACTCTGCCTTGGTTCAGCACGGTATCTCCGGATTTTAGCATAAAGGGGAAAGCCCCCGGAGAGCCTTGCAGCGACCATGTTAAGGTGATAACCGCGCCAGGCGCCAAGGCACTCACTTCAGTCTGAGGCAAACCGTCGACGAGTTTGAGTTCAGTAGGGAACGACAGGGTAAGTTGTTCACTATCGAGCATCTCATCGCCTTTATTAGTGATGACGGCGCTTATTCTGAAGGGGCTCCCTGATGGAACGATGGCCTGTTGCGAGCCCAGCCTGGTAACAGCTAGTTGCGCTGGGAATGGCCCTAAAAGTCGGATGTAGGCGATACTAATCTCAGCCCCGCTGTTATTCGAAGGATCTAACCGCATCCGGGTTATTTTCCCCTGCCACGTAGCACTTTCCTTGAGGGGAATAACATAGGTATGCCACTTGTCATCAGCCGTAACGGTGAAATGCTTGCTGTTTGGCTCATTGAAGGCCGACCCTTCGACTTCCCAAAAGAATTGGGCGTCCGTACCCTTGTTGGAACGCATGCGAACAGCTACGTAAGGTGCATTCACTGCTTTTATAGCTGTTTCTGGGCCGAACATATAGGGATCTCCCCCCGTAGAGCCTGTATGAAGTCCCTCAGAGTCGACTGTAAAAAGGCGCAGGTCGTGAGTCGGTACCCAACTAAGCGCATTACCTGCTTTGGCGAACTCCCAGCCGTAGATAACCTCCGCATCCAAGGAAGGATCGCTCTCTTCCTGGTACGGCACTCCCTCACTTGTAGCGGTGGGGCTCAGATTGCTGCCGGTGGAGGTAGGAGCACCGCGAGTGCAGCCTGTCAGGATAAGGCATACAAGCAGCCCCAAAACTAGGATATTCCTGTTTACATTGCTACTGTTATACACGAGCTATCACCGCCAATAGAGTATATATAGCGTACTGATTGGGCTGATGGCGACATAGTCATCTCTGGATTCGCCAACTTTGACTACCTGAACTTGCCAGCGAATAGTATAGGGGGCCTCTTCTTCACTGTAAAAGCCGACTTGCGGCCGCCAGGATGTTGATTTGGTATAAAACACTTCCGGTTCTTCCTGATCAGCGTTGAACCAAATGCGAACTTGATACCATTGGTCTTTGGTGAGAATGCCGACCGACTTCCAATTCAGTAACACGGCAGCATCTGCTCCCTCGACGACGAAATTGTTTGCTGGTGCAAGCAGCGCTGGCTGCTGATAAAGCATATCGAGGGACTTGAGCACCGTTGGGCGTGGAGTCGGCGATATGCGCAGCGGTTTGGGAGTTAAGGTGCTGGTCGGCGTTGGCGTAGGAGCGGCTGTGACCTGCAAATTCGGGATTACCAACCCCTGCCCAACCTGCAATACGCTCTCAGTGGTTATCCCATTGGCATCAGCCAGCTCTTCAGCGCTGATGCCATATTGCTCGGCGATTAATTCCAGATAATCTCCTTCTACGACGGTGTAAATAACTGCAGCAGGTGTTGGTGTGGGTGCTGCGGAAGTGAAAGTCTCTCGGGTCTCCGGAGTCTCAGCAGGAGCTGGATTTGGGTCACTTGCAGTCGGCTCTGGAGTGGGTATGCTGCCCGGTTCAACTGCCACATTAGGTATGACTAGTTCTTGGCCTATGGTGAGGATAGAATCTTTATAGAGTCCATTGGCATCTGCTATTTCCTGCCAAGTGACATGATAATAATCTGCAATCGTCTCAATGGTGTCGCCTTGGGCGACAATATGGGTAACGGTCACATATATCATCTCAGGAGTTGGCTCAGGCGTGTTTACTTGCTCTGGGGCTTGTGTTTCAACCCGTGCGGGGATCACTAGCTGCTGACCGATGGTCAGCACAGAGCTCTCATCCAGCCCGTTTGCCTCCAGCAAACTTTCCAGGAGGATGCCGAACTCTGCCGCTATTTTCTCGGGATAATCTCCGGAAACAACAGTATAAAAGACAGGCTCGGGAGTGGCAGTTGGTGTAGCTGCCGCATCCGATACGGCGGGAGGAGGAGGAGTCGGTATCAGGAGCTTTTGGCCAATACTCAGGGGAGTCTCACTATCAAGCCCATTAGCCGCAAGCAGTTCTTCTACTGCCACACCATAGTGCTCCGCAATCAGCTCCAGCCACTCCCCTGATTCGACGGTATGGTATAGGGGCTCGGCTGTCGGCGGAATCTGCGTTGGTATTGCGGTTTGAGTTGGTGTGGGTTGCAGGGTTACAGTCGGGGTTGGGGTGCTGCTGGGAGATGGCTGCACCGTCGGGCTCGCGGTCGAATATACGTTGGCCATCTCTGTGATGGTTGGCGTCATTGCGGTCGTTTGGCTGCAGCCGGTGACGCTCAACCCAAGCAGCAGCAAACAGGATAAACCCCATCTTAATCCAAAAGGGGGGCTCACGCAGCTTCTTGCGAAGCGCGCTGTTATGCATGTTAACTTGCCTACCTGAGGATTGGCTCCCGTTTCAACCATTGTCGTATTCACTTAGGATAAATCCAACGCCGGTGCAATTGTACGCAGCGCTCGGATTACGATATCGATGTGTTCATCAAGTTCAACGCCAAGCTCGCTGGCGCCCGCTTCGATATCGCCGCGGTTGACACCGCGTGCAAAAGCCTTGTCCTTCCACTTTTTGCGCACCGAGTTGACCTGGAGATTCCCTAAACTTTTATCAGGTCGGACCATCGCACAGGCGATGACGAGTCCAGAGAGCTCATCCACCGCATACAGCGTTTTATCGATGGGATGAATACGCGGGGCATCTTGATCGATGCCATGGCTTTTAACCGCATATACGATGTTATCCGGCCACCCAAGCGTTTGCAAAATACTTACCCCGACAGCCGGATGCTCGTCCAGGGTTGGATGCTGTTCATAATCAAAGTCATGAATAAGGCCGGTGATACCCCATACTTCTTCATCCTCGCCGAATCGGCGCGCATAAGCGCGCATAGCTGCTTCGACGGCAAGGGCATGTTTGAGCAGGCTGGTGTTTGATGTATATTGGGTCAGTAGGTTCCAGGCATCCTCTCTATTGGGTGCCACAATATCCTCCTAAAAGCCAAGCGCTTCTCTTTGTAATACAAACAGGTGTTGAAGGCCAAGCTGAGCTATTTCGAGCAGCTCATTCAGGCGTATGCGTGAGAACGGCCTGCCTTCAGCAGTTCCCTGTACCTCGATGTATTCGCCTTCGCTGTTCATTACAACGTTAAAATCTACTTCAGCACGCGAATCCTCCGCATAGCATAGGTCCAGCATCGACTGACCGTCGATGACTCCTACACTTACAGCCGCTACCGGTGCGCGCAATACAGCCGGAGTGATTTCACCGTGTTTGACAAGCCCCTGCAGCGCCAACGCCAAGGCGACATAGCCGCCGGTGATAGACGCCGTGCGAGTGCCTCCATCTGCCTGGATTACATCGCAATCGATAATAATCATCCGCTCTCCCAGCGCTGCCAGGTCAACGGCCGCGCGCAGACTGCGCCCTACCAACCGTTGGATTTCCTGGCTGCGCCCGGTGATGCCTTTGGTCTCGCGCTGCGTACGCGTCTGGGTGGAACGCGGCAGCATAGCATATTCGCCGGTCACCCAACCTGTGCCTTTACCTACCAACCAGGGTGGCACCGATTTCTCAATCGAGGCGGCGCAGAGTACTCGCGTGCTGCCACAGCTTATCAAAGCCGAGCCTTCGGCGTAAGCAAGGTAGTTGGTGAGGATCTCTACCTGACGTAAATCAGCCGCTGCGCGGCCGTCGCTACGCATCTAGCGCCTCCCCTGTTCGAGCATAAAAGTACAGCCTGCTGTAAATGCGGCCTGGTTAACTGCAAGGTAGCGCCCGGGGATACATTCCTCGAGGGCTTGCTGCCATACGGAGGTTTCGATCCGGAGCGTGGCGGCTAATGCTCCCAACATAACCACGTTGTTTGTACGGCTTTGCCCGGCCTGTTCCGCGAGCTGCATCGCCGGGATGAGGGCATGCCGCGCTGATCTCAGGGCAGCAATTTGGGCGGCCTCATCTGGGTACTTGTCCTGACCGGCGGTAACTGAGACCGGATTGATGCGGTAATCGCTGATAAGCGCTCGCCCAGCGGAGCGCAGCCAGTGGGCATAGCGCAGCGCTTCGAGGCGTTCAAGGGCAACTAGATAATCTGCTTCGCCTGGCACAAATACCGGCGAGTAAATTCGGCTGCCCCAGCGTACCTGGCTGGAGACGCTGCCGCCGCGTTGCGCCATGCCGTGGATTTCTGATTTCTTGACATCGTATCCCATGCGCACGCCCACA
>JAJFUJ010000060.1 GCA_021372475.1 Chloroflexota bacterium
TTCACGCGCGAGAGACGCGTCATATCGGGCGAGATATCATAGCCGGTAACATTGGCCATCAAGCGTGCGCGTTCAGCCGGCGTGAGGGGTCTATCCTTATTCGCCGTTAGAATATGTTTCCAGGAAGAAATCAGGAATCCTGCCGTCCCGCAAGCTGGGTCGAGGATCCGCGACTCTTTGTGCGGGTCAACCACCTTGACCATCATATCGATGATGTGGCGCGGGGTGCGGAATTGTCCCGCCTCGCCCTGCGAGCCGAGCACCGAGAGCAGGTACTCAAAGGCGTCGCCCAGGCTCTCGGAGTCGCTGTAATCAAAGGCGGCGATGCCCGTCAGGAACAGGCGCAGCGTTTCCGGGTCGCGGTAAGGCAGGTAGGCGTTGCGGAAGATATCGCGGAAGAGCTGCGGCAGGTGCGGGTTAACGGGCATGCGCTCGATGCCCTGCATATACAGGTGCACGCGTTCCTCGCCGCCCAGCTCGGGGCTCATGATGCGCCGCCAGGCGTAGCGCGCATAGTCCTTCTCCGGGTCGGGGTCCGGCTTGAAAAAGCTAGCTTCACCGCCGATATCAAGCGCTTGTTCGTCCATATCGGACATGAATTTGTACATCAGGGCGATGGTTATCTGCTCCACCTGGGCTTTGGGGTCGGGCAGCTTGCCCACCAGGGTATCGCGCAGGCCGTCGATGCGGCGCTTGACATCAACTGAGAGCATATGGAGAACACTCCTAATTCAGGAATTGGTTCAGGTTCACGGTGTCGCGGATGTATTCGAGCACGGCCTGCCGGCGCTCCGCGCCGATGGTGGACAAATCCGCTAAATGTAGGCTGGGATGGGTGGCTAGTTGGGCGTACTCGCCTTTATCCAGGATGGCGCGCAGGGTTGGGTCGCTCAGGTAGGCGGTAAAGAGGGTATGCACCGACTCATACAAAGAAGCATCGATGCCCAGGTGCGCGCTTTCGGTGAGCATAAAGCGCTTGAATTCGCGCTCCAGCAGCTCATCGCGGCTCTCAAAGCGCTCCTTGCGGCCAAAGATGTGCTCGAGCATCTCGCGCAGCGTGATACGCCGGTCCGAACTAATCGAACGGCGCAGCTTTTCCAGGTTAAAATATTCCTCGGGTTTATCCAGGATGCGCTGGCGCACGTATTCCTCGGCGGCCGACAGGTTGTCCTGCTCCACCAACTCACGCACGTGTGCATCCTGGCGCAAGGTCTCGCCGAAACGCTGGAACATCATGCGGTCGATTTTCAACCCCTGGCCGTCCACCTTCAGCTCGGTCATCCCTTTGAGCGCATCCGGCAGGGTGCTGATATAGGCACCGTCGGCTGCAGGAGCTGGCTGGGCGCCTGGCTCTTCATCCAGGCCGGGCTGCGTCCCGGGTTTAGGCCAAGCCGGCAGCTTAATCTTTTCATCATAATCAAAGTCGTGCTCAAAGAACTCGCAGGTGGCGAAAAAGTCGAACAGTTTGAAGCGCGTCTTGTCCGCAACGTGCTCCTCGCCCTCGATGCGGTGCTTGAAGCGCCAGCGGCGGGTGCCGCGCCCCTTGATCTGGATGAAATCGGTGGGCGAAAACACCGGCCTGAGCAGCACGATATTGAGCAGGTCCTCGCAGTCGTAGCCGGTGGTCATCATGCCCACCGTCAGGCAGACGCGCGTCTTACTGGAAGGATAGCCCTCCAGGAAGGTGGTCTGGCCGTTGAGGTTGTTGTTTTGAAATTGAATAGTCATCTGCTGCGCCAGCGGAATATCGCTGGTAATTTGCACGGCGAAATCGCTCTGGTATCTGCCGGGGAAGGCGATATCGGCCGCCTGGTTGAGCATCTGGGTGACTTTTGTCGCATGCTTGCGGCTGACGCAAAAGACGATGGTCTTGCCGATTTCACCCGAGAGCGGGTCGCGCAGGGCTTTCTCCAGAAAGGCGCAGCAGAGCACGGCGTTGGAGGCGTCCGAGAAAAAGGTGCGCTCGAAATCGCGCCGCGTAAAGACCAGTTCCTGCTCCTCGCCGGCGTCGCCGGTGCGTTCAACCTTGTAGCCTTCATCGGCCAGGAGTTGGGTGGTAATCTCGGTGCGGGCATCCATCACCAGCGGATTGACAAGGTAGCCATCGCGCACGCCGTCCAACAGGCTGTATTGATACGTTGGCTGGCCGCTGGCGCAGCCAAAGGTGCGGTAGGTATCGAGCAGTTGACGGCGCTCCCACTGGCGCGGATCGGTCTCGGGGATATCGCCGATGTTTTTTAAATAATCGCGAGGGGTGGCCGTCAAGCCCAGCTTGTAACCCATAAAATACTCGAACACCGCGCGCTGGTTGCCCGAGATGGAGCGGTGCGCTTCGTCCGAGATAATCAGGTCGAAATCGGCCGGCGAGAACAGGCGCGTGTACTTGTCGTCCGCCAGCAGCGACTGCACCGTGGTGACGACAATCTCGGCTTTGCGCCAGTCATCGCGGTTCTGCTTGTAGATGACGGTGGTATAGTCGTTCTTTAAATAGTTGCGAAAGTTTTTGAAAGCCTGGTTCTCGAGCTCAAGCCTGTCCACCAGGAAGAGCACCCGGCGGGCGTTGCCAGTGCGCAGGAAAAGCTTGATGACGGCCGCAGCGGTCAGGGTCTTGCCGGTGCCGGTGGCCATCTCAAAGAGAAAGCGCGTCTGGCCGTTCTTGACGGCTGTCTGCAGCGCCATAATCGCGCGCAGTTGGTAATCGCGCAAAAAGCGCAGGGTGTATTCAGTAATAAAGGCCGGGCGCGCGCCTTCATCCAGCCAACGCGGGTCGCGGTCGTAGGTCGGCATCTGGGTGCGCGCGATGTAATCGTGCAGCACCACCTCGCCCACCAAGCGGATTGGATCGGTAATGATGGCGCGGCTGTTTTTTAGCGATTCATAGCTAGGGAACGCCGTAATAATCTGGGGATTGCCTTTGTCGGTGCTCCAGAAATAGTGCAGGTTGCCGTTGGATAGAATAATGTAACGCGCATTGAGCGAGCGAGCATACCGGCGGGCCTGTTCTTTGCCGATGAGCGGATCTTTATCCTCGGACTTGGCTTCCAACACCACGAACGGGAAACCGCGGTCGTCCAGCAGCAGAAAATCGATATATCCACCTTTGGCGTGCTCGAAATTATCGCCAAGGGATTCTATCTGCCGTTGGGTGAGCTTGATATGCTGCTCCAGGCACACATTGGCGGGGCCATCGGCGCCGTCCAACAAACGCCAGCCGGCTGCTTCCAGCAGATGGTTGATTTTGATGCGCGCTTGAGCTTCTTTGGTAGCCATAATGACCGATTATACCAAGGTACGGTGGCAATTGCCAGTGCGTTGTTGTGCAGGGAGAATAATCCGGATGGCTCCCGATTTTCATCGGGATGACATAATTACCTTCCTTTCACCCCCGTTCCTCGTGTTCTTCCCCCGCCGTGTGCGCGTGGTAATACCCGGCCTCGTGCATCCGGTTGTGCAATCTCCTCTTGGCCCCCTCGAGCACCAGGCGCGTGCGTTTGTACACGGCGTCCTCGGCGCGCGTGCCCACCGTGTCGATGTAGGCCAGCGCCCCCTCGATTTGCTCCAAAATCGTCACCGCGTCGGCCGCGGCCAATAGCTCGCTCCCCTCCACCAGCGCCATCACCGGCGAGGAGTGCGCCGCAATCATCTCGGGGATGCCCGGGTACTGCCCGCGGATTAAGAGCGCGCACCAGGCGCTCGCGGGCACGCGCAGGCGCCAGCTCCCGCCGGCATTCCACGCGTCCACGGCCACGCTCTCGCGGATTTCGCCGTTGACCACCAGCTCCGCGCGGGTCATGGGGGTCGTTACGCTGCGCGCCTGCCAGGTGATGTCGAGCGTCCCGCCGCCGCGCGGCAGCGCCAGTTTGCTGCCCATCGGCTGACCGTTCACCGCGAACTCTAGCAGCGGGCCGTAGGTCACAAAGGTCTCGGCGCGGCGCACGGCCTCCATCCAGGCCTCATAGGTAAAGGGCTGGTCGCGGGCGATGCGGGCATAGGTGCGCACCGTGCCCACCGCGGTCATGGAGGTCATCTTGTCGGTGCCGCCCACCGCCGCCACCAGCGCGCCGCAGTTGAGGTAGCGATACCAGTCGGAGAGTGAATAGGGGTCGATGCCGGCGTACAGGTTGTTCCAGGCGGTCATCTCCACGGCGTCGATATCGCCCGCGATGATGCTGGCGGCGTGCTCCGCGCGCGGGTTGGGGAAGTGCGGCAGCACCACCAGCCCGCCCTGCGCCTTGCATTGGCGCGCCCACTCTGTTAGCAGCATATCCACCGGGTCGCCCAGGGCGGCTTCATCCGGGCCGCCGGTGGTCATCGGGGCGATCACCCGCCCGTTGTAGCCCAAGAGCGAGATGTGCCCCAGAATGTGCTGGCGGTTCTCGGTGCCCACGCGCACCAGCCATTCGCCGTCGCCGCCCGCCTCGCGCGTGCCCCAGGTCGTCTTGCCGTCGAAATCGCCCACGTTGGTCATCAGCTCACCCCACTGGCTGGCCAGCAGGTTGACGATGTTGACCCCCTCGCCCGCGCCCTCGAGCATGGCCGTCATCGGCGAGAGAAAGTGCACGTGCGTATCCGCCGTGACCCAGCCTTGCTCGCGCCAGGGCAGCACCTTTTCAATCTCGACCGTCAGGGTGTCGGTGGCCGGCGTGATCTCACGGATGATGCGCAGCGGCTTGATCTCAAAGCCCTTGCTGATTTCGATATAGACCCGCCCCAGCGGCAGGTCGATGACCGTCTCGCCCGCGATATAGGTGGTGCTGTGGGTGTTCTGATGGGTAAAGTCGGGTGAGTAATCCTCGAACCAGGCCGGGTTGATGATGCGGTGGCGGTCGACGGGCGCCAGGTATTCGCCGGCCGCGCCGTGGACGTGCAGCTTGACGGCCACGGGCTGGCCGCTCTGGCGCTCGATGACGCGCAAGAGCACCCGGCGGGTCGCCGGTGTAACGGGCACGAGTGTAGCGCCGGCCTGCGCAGCCTCCACCGCGGCCGCCGGCGCTACCCGGCCGCCCGCGAGGTAAAAGCGCGCCTCGGGGTGGCAGGTGTATTCGACGATAATTTCGTTGGCCAGCTTTTCGGGGAGCTGGTTGTTGAAACCCTGCTCCCATGTCTCATTGGGGTAGCGCAGGCGCGGCCGTGCGGAGATGACGTTGCCCAGGTCGAGCTTGATTTGTGCGAGCTGCCCGCGCTCATCCAGCTCCGGCAGAAACGCCTCGCCCGCCGGCAGCGCGAACACCGCCTTGCGGCGCGTGCGCCACCTGAGCGGCTGCTCGGTTACGCTGCCCGCGCTCACCGCGGAGAGCACCACCGCGCCGACGGCCGCCTCGCAGCGCAGCCCCGTGATGGGCGCCTGGGGGTGCGGATTCTGCCATGCGTAGAGCCAGTTGGTCCACGGATGGCCGTCGGCGGCATCGGCGCGCGTCTGGCTGCACCCCCACCAGCCGGGCGGCACCTGCTGTTCCTGGGCGGCCGGTAGCGTCATCGGGCGGTGATGCGCCACCGCCTGGAAGCAGTTCTCGCCCCAGCCGCGGGTAAAGGCGCCGATCTGGTGGCGTCGGCGGATCTCGATGCGCTCTTGAGCGCCGTCGGCATAGAGCACGGTATAGACGGCGGCCAGCTCGTTCAAGCGTCCGCGCCCGTGCTGGGCGTGCGCCAGGCCGTCCGGGCCGGCCTCGCTCGGGCGCAGGTCCGAGGTATGCATAAACACGAGCCATTTCGCATCAGCGGGCGCAAAGCTCAGTTCCGCCGTGTTGGCGCTGATGAGCACCGGATTTTCTGCCACGAAGGGGATGCCCCAGGCGGTGCAATCGCCGCGCGGTGCGCGCAGGGCGGCGGCCGCCAGCTCGGGCGAGACGCCCGCCTGATTGGACAGTGCCTCAAAGGTGGTATTGCCGTTGAAAACAAGCGGGGTAAACAGCGGCGACGCGGGTCCGTCCTGAAACGTGTTCATGGGGCACCTCCCAAACTATTGTGTGGGATTATGGTAGCAGGGGCAAGGGAGGTTGTAAAGCATCAAGCTAATCAATTTATCCGGGGATTACATGCGGATCAGCCCCGGTCAGTTCTTTGGAGCCGCAACGCCCCGTCGCGGCATTCTATTGATTCGAGCGCCAGTTGATATTTTATCTAGGGAAGCGCAAGAACGGCAGCTTTAGCTGCTCAGCGCAGGTCAATATCCGCACAGGCAGCCGCCCTATTGTGCTTTCCGCGTTTCTGTACAACCTGCCCGAAAACAGGTATAGTAAGGTATCTCCGCTGCTGCCCTCCGTATGGCAGCCGCCAGATGAGCAGCAAGGAGGCGACCGATGAAGACCGTTGTAGCCGCCGCACTCGGTGAGTGCGTGCATGTGGCTGGGGTGATCAACTTTTTGCGCCTGGCGGAGGCTGCCGGCTGGCGCACCGTCTTCCTGGGGCCGGCCGTGCCCCTCGAGCGCGTGCGCGCGGCCGCCCTGGCCGAACATGCCGACCTGGTGGCCGTCTCTTACCGGCTGACGCCCGAGAACGGCGCGCGCCTGCTGGGCGAGTTCGCCGAGGGGCTGGACGACCTGCGCGCTGCCGGCGTGCGCTTTGCCTTCGGGGGCACCCCGCCGGTGGTCGAACGCGCCCGCGCTCTGGGCTTTTTCGAGCGCGTGTTCGACGGCTCCGACCCCATTGAGGATATTATCGCCTACCTGCGCGGCCAGGGTGCTGCGCCCGTGAGCGAGCAGGATTATCCGCAGAACCTGCTGGCACGTATGGCGCTCAAGGCGCCCAACCTGCTGATTCGCCACCACTTTGGTCTGCCCACCATCGCGGCAACCGCCGCCGGCATCGCTGAGATTGCCCAGGCCAAAGTGCTCGATGTCATCTCTTTAGGCGCCGACCAGGATGCGCAGGAGAACTTTTACCATCCCGAGCGCCAGGAGGCGCGGCGCTACGGGGCGGGCGGCGTGCCGGTGCGCTCCGCCGACGACTTTCGCGCGCTTTATGCGGCCAGCCGTACAGGCAACTATCCGTTGATGCGCACCTACGCCGGCACCGACGACCTGCTCGCGCTAGCTGAGCTGTATCAGGCGACGATTCATAACGCCTGGTGCGCTGTGCCCGTCTACTGGTTCAACCGTATGGATGGGCGCGGGCCGATGGCGCTCGAGGACTCGATTTGCGCGCACATGGCGCTCATGCGCTGGCACGCGGCGCGCGGTATCCCCGTCGAGGTCAATGAGCCGCACCACTGGGGCATGCGCGATGCCCCCGATGTGGTCTATGTCGTCTCGGCCTACCTCTCCGCGCTCATCGCCAAGGCTTGCGGCGTGCGCGATTATATCGCTCAATTGATGTTCAACTGCCCGCCTACGGTGAGCGAGGCCTGCGACCTGGCCAAGATGCTGGCCGTGCTCGATCTGCTCGCGCCGCTGGCCGATGACCAGTTCCGCATCTACCGCCAGACGCGCACCGGCCTCTTGAGCTACCCGCTGGACCAGGATGCCGCGCGCGGACACCTGGCGGCCAGCGTCTATCTGCAGATGGCGCTCAAGCCGCACATCGTCCACGTGGTGTCGCACACCGAGGCGCACCACGCCGCCGAGGCCGCCGATGTCATCGAGGCCTGCAAGCTGGCACGCCAGGCCATCAGCAATGCCCTGCACGGCCAGCCGGATATGACGACCGACCCATTGGTTGCCCAATGCCGCGCCGAGTTGGCGGAACAGGCGCAGGTCACGCTGCGCGGCATCGCCAGCCTGGCCGACCCGGGGGTAGAGCAGCCGCTCTGCGACCCGCCAACCCTGGCCCGTGCTGTGACGGCCGGCATCCTCGATGCGCCGCACCTGCTCAACAACCCGTTTGCGCGCGGCCAGGTGGTCACGCGCATCGATGGGCGCGGCGCCTGTGTGGCCGTTGACCCAGCTACAGGCAGCCCGCTCAGCGAGCAGGAGCGGCTGGGGCGCCTGGGGATACCCGTTTAGCTGCGCTCTTATTGTGCATAAAGGGGAAAAAGAATGACGCAAGCCAGATATCTGGTAATCGGCGCAGGGCACGGCGGCAAAGCTATGGCCGCCCACCTGGCGTTGATGGGCTTTCAGGTTACGCTTTATAACCGCACTTTTAACAACATATCCGCTATTAGGCAACGCAGGGGCATCGAGCTGGAGAGCTTCGAGCAAGGTCCGCGCGGTTTCGGGCGGCTGGCGCTGGTGACCTCCGACATGGCCGAAGCGCTGGCGGATGCCGATATCGTTATGGTCGTAGTGCCTTCCACCGCCCATGCCGATATCGCCCGCGCCTGCACCGCTTGCTTACGCGACGGTCAGTTCATCGTGCTGCACCCCGGGCGCACCGGCGGGGCTCTGGAGTTCGCCAAGGTCCTGCGCGATTCCGGCTGCAAGGCCGATATCACCCTGGCCGAGGCCGAGACTCTGATCTATGCCTCGCGCTCGGACGGCCCGGCCCAAAGCCGCATCTTTGGCATCAAGGAGACCGTGCCGCTGGCGGCTTTTCCATCTTGCCGCACACAGCAGGTGCTGGACGTTCTCGCGCCGGCCTATCCGCAGTTCATCGATGGCGGGGATGTGCTGCATACCGGCCTCAACAATATGGGCGCCATCTTTCATCCCGCGCTCACCCTGCTCAATGCCGGGCGCATCGAATCCACCGGCGGCGACTTTCAGTTCTATCTCGATGGGGCGACCCCTTCCGTTGCCAGAATGCTCGAAGAACTCGACCGCGAACGGGTGACGGTTGCCGCTGCGCTGGGCATCCGCGCGCGCACCGCCCTGGAATGGCTCAAGATGGCCTATAACGCTACCGGCAACACGCTGTACGAGGCTATCCATAACCAGCCCGGCTACCGTGGCATCCCTGCGCCGGCCACGCTCAACAACCGCTATATCTTTGAGGATGTGCCCATGAGCCTGGTGCCGATTGCCGCCTTCGGCCAGCGCTATGGCGTGGCGGTGGGCGCTATCGACGCCATTATCCGCCTGGCCTGCATCGTGCACCAGACGGACTATTGGCGGCGCGGTCGCACCCTGGCTAAGCTGGGCATCGAGCAGTTGGCCGTTAACGAGCTGCAGCGCTATGTCGAAACGGGCGAGATGCAAAAGGATTAGCATAACATCCACCGCGCTGCGGGAGAGTGCGGCGGCTTGCGCCGCGATGCGTGGAGTGTGTCAGTTTGCTGCAAGGAGTGGAGTGCGGCGGCTTGCCGCCGCGAGCTAGCGTGGTACTTGTACATCGATAATAACAAGGGGTATCTTGCATGCCTAAAGCACTGCGCATCGGCATCATCGGCGACTACAACCCAACTTATCCGTCCCACCGTGCTACGGATTTGGCCCTGCGCCATGCCGCCGCAGCCCTATCCGTTGCGCTTGAATGTGCCTGGTTGGCGACCGACCTGTTCGCCGGCGCTTCCGGCGCAGCGGCTCTGACGCAGGCCGCTGCCCTGTGGTGCGCCCCCGGCAGCCCATACCGCAGCATGGAAGGGGCTCTAACGGCAATTCGCTTCGCCCGCGAGCACAAGCGGCCGTTTATCGGTACCTGAGGGGGATTCCAGCATACTCTGTTAGAGTATGCCCGTAACGTCCTTGGCATAGCGGATGCGGAACATGAGGAGACTGCTCCTGAGGCGCCAGCCTTGCTGATCAGTAAGCTATCCTGCTCCCTCGTCGGTCAGACGCAGGTCATCTCGATTGCGCCGGGCTCGCGCGCCGCTGCGGCATATGGCGTAAACCAGGTGAAGGAGCGCTTTGCCTGCAATTACGGATTGAACCCCGCTTTTCGCGCCAGGCTGGATGACGGCCGCCTCTCTGTTAGCGGCACCGATCCGCAGGGTGAAGCCAGGATCGTTGAACTTAACGGGCATCCTTTCTATCTTGCCACGCTCTACCTTCCGCAGCTAAGCTCGACAGAAGATAATCCGCATCCGCTCATCGTGGCGTTTCTGCGGGCAGCTGTGGGTGTAAGAATACAAACTACATAAGCAAATGGGTGGGTGACGAGCTTTATGGCATGCTGGAAACTACTCGCGTGCCACACCCTGTTCACATCAAGCGAGCATGTCGGTTTTACATAATGTGCTCGTCATTCCCTCGCAGGCCGGAATCCAGGATTATTATCCTTTGTGCGAGCCTGGTCAGGGTTTCTCGGTTGGCAATTGACAGAAACCTGTCGCCATCATATCATTTTCCCAGCTCATGCGGAAGGTTTGCCATGACAGAAACGAGCTATATCCCTGCCGATTTCTCGATTTTGCGCAACACGCTCTACGGCGTCGGGTTCCACTGGACGCCGATGACCGCCCCCATGGCCGGCGACCCCGGCAGTTTTGAGAATGCCGTCGATGCCTTCGATGTGCCGCGTTTTGTAGCTCAGGTCAAGGAGTGCGGCGCGGGGCACGTGCTGTTCACCACCACCCATGTCGGCCATCATTTCCCGCTGCCGCATCCCGTGGTGGACGCCATCCTGCCAGGCCACACCTGCCGGCGCGACCTCATTATGGAGATCGCCGATGCCCTGCAGGCCGAACATATCCCGTTGATTCTCTACTATAACCCGGGTGTGCCGCATGCCCGTGACTGGACGGAGGCTTCCGGGTATAACCTTGACGACAAGAGCACCTTTACCGGCAACGCGCTGGCGATCGTGCGCTGGCTGGCCGAGCACTATGGCCGTAAAATCTGCGCCTTTTGGTTCGATCTTGGCTGGAATTTCCCCGGCTTTCCGTGGGAGGAAATGACCAAGGCCGCCAAGGCCGGCAATCCCGACTTGCTAGTGACCTACAACAACTCGATCGAGGTGTACAAGAGTTGGACCCCTTACCAGGATTACTGGTGGGGCGAGGGGGTGCGCCTGAATTTCGTGCCACGCGGCGGCAAGCTGACTCCCTGCGGGCTGCCATGGTATAACTTTGTCGACTGGCACCCGGACTATATGACCGAGCTGCGCTGCGGTGAATGGATGATCACCATGCAGACGCGCGACCTCGAGTGGCCGACGCCGCATCCGGAGGAAATCACCAAGTTCATCCGGCGCTTCCAGGCGGTGAACGGTGCGGTGACGCTCAACCTGTTCATCTGGCGCGACGGCCAGATATACGAGCCCGACCTGGCCGTGATGCGCGAGGTTAAGCAACGCTTGCGCTAGGCTGGACAAATAGTTGGCATGTGGCTTTATCCCGTCTTGCGCGGCAAACTCCGCGGCGCCCTGGGCATCAGCAGCAGCAGCAACCTCCTGTATGTCACGGACGGCGTGGAGGGCGTCACCAGAGAGCAAATCGCGCGCAGCTCCGGGGACTACTCGGGTGCCTGCATGTTTTGATGCGGCGGCCAAGCCCGACTATAGGGAGGTGTTGTGAGCGCGCATCTTACGCTGAGGGGAACTGTGCAAATATCGGAGGCCTATGACAGGCTCGATGACCTCAAGCTGCTGTTCACAGAGTATGTGCAGGGGCTGAATATCGACTTATATTTTCAAAATTATGAGGAAGAGTTCAACAGCCTGCCCGGCAAGTACGCCGAACCGGACGGCCGGCTGTATATCGCCGACGTGGGCGGCCAGCCGGCGGGATGCGTCGCTCTGCGGCGTTTCGAGGCGACTCGCTGCGAGATGAAGCGGCTGTATGTACGCCCGCATTATCGCGGGTTGAAACTCGGCAGGATGTTGGCGGAGCAGGTTATTGCGGATGCCAGGTCTATCGGCTATACCGAGATGTTGCTGGACACGCTTTCCAGCATGCAAAGTGCTATGGCGCTCTACACGCGCCTCGGGTTTGTGGAGATCGCGCCGTACTACCCCAACCCGATCGAGGGCACGCATTATTTAAGCTTATCGTTATAATAGTGTCGATGATGGGATTTTAGTTCATGGTTCCTTCCGCATTACCGTGCAGTGTAGGATAAACTGCTGATATCACTAGTCTGGTTAGGAAGGCTCATCATGTCCACCTTACCGCTTGTCTCCTGGCTGCTCTCCTCCACCGAGCCGGCTTTGCGCTGGCGCACGCGCCGCGAACTGCTCGACCTGCCGGATTCCGATCCACTGGTGGCCGCCGACCGCGCTGCGCTGCCGGATGCCCCAACCGCGCGTGCCCTGCTCGCCGGTATGCGCCCCGACGGCACCTGGCAGGTGCGCCACTACCGCACCAAGGAGTGGATCGGCGCCGACGTGCGCTATGCCGATTTCTCTACCACCCATTTCGTGCTCTCTTACCTGGCGGAGCTCGGGCTTGACCGCAGCCATCCAGCCGTGACCCTGGCCGCCGAACGTTACCTTGCCCTGCAGCGAGATGATGGCGATTGGGCCGATGCCGGCTCACACTATACGCACTTTTCCTGCCTGCTTGGGCAGAACCTGCGCACCTTCACCCGGCTTGGTTACCGCGCCGACCCGCATATCCAGCGCGCCCTCGACCTGCTGCTTGCCACCGAGCGCCCCGACGGCGGCTACCTGTGCGATATGCACGAGGGCAGATATGCCACTCGCGCGGTCAAAAGCTGCATCCGCGGCTCCGTTAAAGTGCTGCTCGCGCTGGCGGAGCTGCCCGAGACCTGGAGCCATCCGCGTGCAAGCAGGCTGGTGGATTATTTCCTCGAGCGCGGCGGCATCTACCGCCGCGGCACGCGCACCCTGGTCAACCGCGACATGGCCGCCACCTACTTCCCCACCACCTGGCGCGCCAATATCTGGGAGGTGCTCTACGCCTTGAGCGTGATGGGCTACGGCGCGGACGAACGCCTGGCGGATGCCTGGATGGAGCTGGATAAACACCGCGCTGCCGACGGCGCCTATATTCTGGATTGGACCCCCGCCAAACCCTGGGCCGCCGGAGTACGCGGCCAGCCCAATGAATGGGTGACGCTTTACGCATTGCTGGCTAAAAAGTATGCCGGGAAGCTTGACAAAGCTGAACAAATATGCCAAGTTGGTTAATGGTTTCATGTAGAGAAAGGAACTTGGATCGCGAGGCCTTTATCGGCTGGCTCAGGGCGTACAAGTATTCCGGCAGAATCCGCACCAACGCGATGACCGGCTGTAGCTCGTATATTTATCAGGCGCGCGGCCTGAAGGATGCTATCGTTTTCTAGTGATGACGCGCTTTTGGGAATCGGGTGTTAACCGAAAGGATAGAATGATGGAGCCAAACATTTGCATGAGTCGGAGGCAATTTGTCGGCACTGCGGCAGCCCTGGGGCTTAGCGCGGTTGCAGCGGGCTGCGGATTAAAGCTGCCTTTTGAGCTCTTCGGCCGGCCTTCGTCCGTTAAAAAGGTCAACGGCCTGGAATATCGCACCCTGGGCAAGACGGGGCTGGAGGTCGCGCTGCTCGGGTTGGGCGGCTTTCACTTCATCGAGCGCGACGCCGCGTTGACCAAGCAAATCGTGAGTCGCTACATCGAGCTGGGCGGCAACTATGTCGAGACGGCTTATTCCTACGGCAACGGCGATTCGGAAATCAAGGTGGGCGCTGCGCTGCAAGGCTTGCGCGACAAGGTCGTCCTGGCGACCAAGGTCGGCGCCCGCGACAAGGCCGGCGCCGCCAAGCTGTTAGAGACTTCGCTCGCCAATCTCAAGACCGATCACATCGATATCTGGTTTATGCATGCCGTGCAGAGCCCGCAGGAACTCGACCAGCTCCTGGCCGATGACGGCGCCATCATGGCGGCCGAGGAGGCGCGCGCGGCCGGCAAGGTGCGCTTCATTGGCATCTCGGGGCATGGCTGGGCTGATGTGCTGCTGGACGGGCTCAAACGCTATCCCTTTGACGTGGTGATGCACAATTTTAACTATCTTGATCGTTTCAATTTTCCCTCCAGCGAACAGGAGCTGCTGCCTTATGCTGTCGAGCACGAGATCGGCATCGTGGGCATGAAGGCCGTGGGCGACGGCTTGCTCTATCGTTCGCCCGAGCCAGCGCTGCGTTATACCTTCGGCCTGCCGCTCAGCACGATGGTTGCCGGCATGAACACGCTCGAGTTCCTCGATGGCGATATGGCCGTCGCGAAAAATTATCAGCCGATGAGCGCCGCGGAGCAGGAGCGATTGTTCGCGGACGCTCCCGAACTGGGCAACTATGTCTGCCGGCAGTGCGGCAAGTGCCTGCCCAACGAGCGCAACGTGCCCATCCCGACCATCTTTCAGCTCGAAGGCATGCTTGACCGCCAGATGATCGACATCACCAACCGCGATGCGGCCGAGACCAACCTGCGCTACCAGCTCGCTTACTGGTTTGCCCTGGGTGATGTAGCCAAAGAGCGCTACGCGGCGCTCGCGGTGAATAAGGATGATTTCGCGTCCTGCGCGGCCGTAGAGCCCAACTGCCCGTACAAACTGCCCATCGTGCGCAAGCTCGAGTACGTGGATGCCAAGATGACGGCCTAAACATAAAGTCCTGCGTTCTTCGAAGCGTGAGGGAACCTGGGCAGCGCACTTGAGATACGGCTGGCGCAAAGCTGCGCGGGAATCGGCCGAGGTTATCCGCGACACACATGGTAAGCGCAAGAACAGGCTGATGCGGTTGGATTGGGATGCGCTTTTAGCCGATTATTCGTATGTACAGGAGATATTATGCTGACCTTGCGTCCGCACCACCTGCTCGATATCATCACCGGCCTGGGGAGCGGGGTACGTTACATCCCGCATCCCTACGGCCACTCGCAGCACCTGGTCGTCGCGCGTCTGCTGGCCGACCCCGCCCAATCCATCACCTTTGTCTGCGCCGCTGATGACATCTGCGCCGGCTGCTGCCATCTGCACGCGGACGGCGCCTGCGACGACGTGCTGGCGCAGCTTGATCCGCCGCCCAGCAAGCAGGCCTATAACGATGCGCTGGATTCCAGGCTCTTCCCGCTGTTGGGCATTCGCCCAAGCGATACGCTGCCCCTGCCCGAGTACCTGGCGCGCGTGGCTGCCC
>JAJFUJ010000069.1 GCA_021372475.1 Chloroflexota bacterium
GGGCGTTACAGCGCACTCGAGGGCCTCTACATTGTTATGCGCATATCCATCGGCATCGAGCTGCAGCGGCACCGCTATGGTATCGAGTTGCCCATAGCGCGGCGCTGCCAACAGCGGGCCATACACAGGCGCCGGCACGAGCGCCTGTTCGCCGGCTACACCCAGCGCCCGACATGCCAGATTCGCTCCCGTTACCACGCCGGGCAGCAGCAGCAAATCCTCCAGAGCGACCTGCCAACTAAAATGCGCTGCCAGCCTGGCCTGCCAGGCCTCGAGCAACGCCTGTTCGCCAAAGGCCGACCCGTAACCAAAGACGCCAAGTTCACTCGCCTGGCGCAGCACATCGAGCACGGGCTGCGGAGAGCGAAAGTCCATATCTGCCACCCACAGGGGCAGCACATCAGGGGGATATGTGCGCCATTTGACGCTATCGGTCCGACTGCGGTCGATAATCTCATCAAAGTTGTACACGATGAACTCCTGTATGTGAGATGCAGGCCGGATTATAAGCCAACGCTGAGTGAAACCCAAGATGACGCTGGAACGCATTGGCTCATGTCGCTATAATGGGCGCCATCTTCATATATATGCACAGTCAATAACGCGGAGCGGAAACCTATGGGAATGACTCAACGCGAACGTATCGAGTCGGCGCTCTCGCACCGTCAGCCGGACCGCACGCCGATCTTTGAGTATGTGCTGCTCTCACCCTTAGCCGATCATTTTCTGGGGCATCCGCACGCGGGCGACCCAGCCAACTGGCCGCAGGCGCTCAGCGAGTTGGGATGGCGCGACGCAGTTCGTCAGGCAGCCCGCGACCTGGTTGAGCTGGCGCTAGTGTTGGGGCACGATATGCTTTATGCGGTGCCAAATCCGACTCAGCCTGCTCTTGATGCGGCGGAGACGCCTGCTGAGCCGGAGGCTGCTGACCCGGTTGAGCGGCTGCAGCGGCGCAACGGCCACCAGGCCGCTGGCAAAGCCGGCCTCCCCGAGGATTGCTTGCTCATCTATACTGACTTGATGGCCGAGATGCGCCGACGGGGGCTCGATCTGCCCATCCTGGCGCCGGCCTATGCCCATGGCATCTGGACCGATACCGAGCTGATGCAGGCCATGCTGCTGGCGCCAGGCACAGCGCATGAGCACTTTCAGCTAGCCACCCGCCAGGCGTTGGCCATGGCCGAAGCCTACCTGCAGTTGGATATTGACCAAATCGGCGTGGGCGGCGACATCGCCGGCAACGATCCGCTGATCTCGCCCAGGCTATACCGCGAGTTCATCATGCCCGAGGTGCGCCAGGTCGTGCGCCGCATCCATGCTGCCGGCGCATGGGCTGTTACCGCCAGCGACGGCAACCTATGGCCGATTATCGACGACTGGCTGCTAGGCTGCGAGGTGGACGGCTATCTCGAAATCGATCACCATGCCGGCATGACGCTGGGAAAACTAAAACCCCGCTTCGGCAGCCGGGTTACATTTTATGGGAACATGGATCCCGGCCTCACCCTGAGCTTTGCGCCCCCGGATGAGGTGCAGCAGGCTACCAGCGCCTGCCTGCGCGCCGGTGAGGGCAGCGGGGGACACATCTTTTGCTGTTCCAACGCGATAACTGCCAGCGTCCCGCTGACAAACTACCTCGCCATGCTCGGTGCTTACCGCGATTACTGCGGCTTACAAGGCCTCAGCGGATACTAAAACGGGCTCACCACGAGGTGAACCCGTCGCTGCGGAAGCAAAACCTTTCAAAGATTAACGGGCAATCAAGAGCTTGATTTCATCCGCCGCCATGGTCATATGCGCGGAAACTGCCTTGCCGGCAGCATCCAGTAGCTCCTTCCGTTCGGATTTGAGTGCCAGGCTGATCGTGCGCGGCTCATGCAGCAGGTTTACTAGCAGGATAACGTCATAATTGTCGCGGGTATAGTGGACCGGCAGCACATAAGGGTCGCCTTCTACCACTACCGAGCTCGATTTAGGTTCCAGAACACGGCGGATATCGACCAGTAGCTTGGGCATCTCCGCTGTAGGTACATCCTGCCAGACATAAGGTATCACCGTAACGGCGCCTTTGGTCAGCAGCATGCCGTCGGGCTGGAACCCCTCGGCCTGACATATCACCAACCCGCCGGAACCCGGCCTGGCGCCGCTGATACCGAGTTCGCGCAAAAGAGGCGCATCTTCGAGGAGTGCAGCGCCATCCAGCACCAGCTCGCGCTCGCCCAGGTCGGCCAGAGAGAAATCCCAAACGGAACGCCCGGTAACGGCCAAAATAAACTGTTCACCCGTGTCGCGCCAACCGCCTTGTCGTACGGCTGCGGCATAAAGGCCGGCCATCGAAAAGAGCGGGTTGATCTGGCGATCGCGCACGCGTTTGGTGGGTTGGCGGTCGCCGCGGCCGGCGGAGGCGGTGCGCAGGATAGCAATCGGCTGATACTGGTGCGCAGCGTCGCTCAGGCAGCTCGCCCAGCGTTCGATCTCCAGTTTATCGTCAGCCAGGAACGACTGCTCTGCCACCCAGTCGCGCACACATGGGCAGTAAGCGATCTCGCTAATGCCGGCGCCCAACGACAGCGCAACCTTTTTCAGGATATCCTGCTGCGTCACGCCACTAAAATAGGTCGTTTCGCTCCAAACGGGGACATGCTGTGGATACCACGAGACATGATAGGAGGTCTCGAGGTACTCGATTGCCTGGCTCTCCGGATGGGTGTACTCATTGCGCGTAAAGTGGCCTTCGCCAGCGCGCAAGAGCGGCCGCTCCCCAAAGCTTGGCAGCAGCTTGGCCAAGTCAATGCCGTCGCGCTCTTCGCCGCCCCAGCGAATCATCAAGCCCATACGCAACTGCGGCTTGACGGCGCGGCCTGCGGCGCAGACGGCCTGCCAAAGAATGGCAAGTTGATCGGTTTTATGTTCAATCCAGGCATCATGCAGGGCCTGGTCGCTAAGAACATCCTCGCGGGTGACCTTGAACCCAAGTCGCTGCGAGAGCTCCGCCAGACAGGCATCACAATAACAGGCGGCCGTGCTGTGCTGCGGTGCGCCGGCTCCCTGGTCGCCGTCCAGGCGGAATTCGTCATCGTACCAGATTTCGTCAAAGATTGGCGCCAACTGCTCCATCACCCAACGGTTGCCGTCAATACAGGCCTGGTTGGGGCAGGATGTGCTGTAAACGGGATTGCCGAACTCATTGACGGCATACTGCCAGTTGGAAGGCAGCAAATCGGACTGAGGTTGCGGTTTATTTAGGATTAACTCCCCCTGCCAGAACCTGGTCGGGGAAGGCGGCGTCCCGCCAGGGTTATAGTAATCCCCCATGGCTGGGTGGCCGACGCCGAATACTTCGGCCCAGGCAGTAATGCCATCCTGCGACAATCGCTTGACATAGTACGCCAATTGATCGGGCGTACCGTATAACTTGCCCGTCACCGAGGAGAGGATACCAATATGGCTGATGCCTTGGATGCGGCAAGCCTGCACCAGCTTGTCATAGTCCTTCTCAAGGTGCCACACTGTTGTCGAATAAGCCGTGCTCCTAACCATTAAGCTCCTTTCGGAGAGCAGTTATTACGCCTAGACAGCTCTGATGCTAACACTTTTCACGCGCTGCAGCAACTCGCGCAGCTACTGGCTGCGTCATTGCAAACAACAGCATGTTATGATTCCTTAATGGCTTTCCAGATTACCGCCATACTCGGTCGCTTGCCATAGACTAACAGCCCCATACGAAACACCTTGGCGCCGGCCTTGAGCAGGAGAGGAATACAGAGTGCCGTGACAAGGATGCTGACGACGTAATCGATGACCGGCGGTTGGCCAAGAGGGATTCGCAGCAGCATCATCGTTGGCGAGGTAAACGGGATGTACGAAAGCACTCGAACAACGCCTGCATTGGGATTTTGGATAACAAAACTAGCAAAAAAGAAGGGTACAGCCGCAAGCAGCGAAAGCAAGCTGGATATTTGCTGTGACTCTTGCTGCGTCGTGCCGAGTGACCCTGCAATACCCATCAATACCGCATAAATCATATAACCGAGAAGAAAATATATCACAATAAACACGTAAAGCATTGGTTGATTCATGATCGGCAGAGCAACGCCTGTCAACTGTTTGGATCCCAGGCTCAAGGCCGTAGCAGAGGCCAGCCAAACAAGTATCTGGGTTAGCCCCAGCGCACCCATCCCCATTATTTTGCCGGCCAGCAAAGTGTGTGCCGAAACAGAGGACAAGACAATCTCGATAACGCGGTTCGATTTCTCTTCAGTGACACTCTGCATCAGGTAGCCGGAGGACGTAAATATCGACATCACCAGGAGGATGCCCAGAAAGTAGGGTATCAGCACGCTGCTAACGGTTTCGCCGACGCTCTGCGCCCGACCGCTTGCGCCTGTCGCCTGCGAAAGCTCAACCCGCTCCAGCTTCATTGGATTCTGGAGGCGGCTATACAGCTTGTCATCAACCTGGCCGCGCAGCAGGTGCGCCGTAAGGAAACCCCGCGTCCGTTCTTCGCTCACGGCATCCAGCGTGCCCAGCGTGGAATCCGATGAAAGGACGCGAATCACGCCGCGTTCCAGATAATCGGAGGGAATCACCATCGCGGTGTTTATCTCTTTGCTCAGGATAGCCACACGTGCGGCATCTTCGCTGGCGTAGGCTTTGTACTCAGCCACATAATCCGCAAGAATCGGGGTGAACGCGCCGTATTCGTCCACCACACCGACCGGTCTTGCTTGCCCCTCCATCTGATCAGTAAAAAACTGCCCCACCTTTCCACCCACGAAGGCTGAGATCAAGAGGGCAATTAACCCGATAAGTGGTACAATAAGGGTCATAACGATAAACCCAGTCCTGCGAATATTAGTCTTGTATTCATCAGCAGCGATTACCCACACTTTACGCATGCGCTTGGCCTTTTGTGACTACATCGATAAATATCTGCTCCAGAGGAGCTGTTCCAACTTCAAACAATTCCAGGGGAATACCATGCTCCACAAGAATATGCAACACCTCCTGTGGATTATGCGGACCGATGTCAAAAACCCAGTCATGATTGCGCCTTTCCTTAAGCGCGCTGCCAGGGATCTCGACGATTTCTACCGGTGTGCGGAGACGTACTGTATTGCTGCCGTAGCGCGTCTGGATATCGCGCAGATTACCGTACAATACCAATTTGCCGTGATTCACAATGGCGATGCGGTCGCACAATTCCTCTACCCGGTTCATCTCGTGCGCGCTCAGGACTATCGTGGTACCCTCATCGCGCAGACTGCGCATCAGCACGCGGATAGCCTCTACGTTGACGGGGTCCAGCCCCTGAAAAGGTTCGTCCAGGACAAGTAGCCTGGGTTTATGCACGCAGGCAACAGCGAACTGCAAGCGCTGCTGCATACCGCGCGATAAATCCTGGACGCGATGCGCGGCCCACTCACGTAATTCGGTGCGCTCGAGCCAATCCTGTGCGCTTGCCTGAGCAGTGTTGAGGTCAACACCTTTCAACTGCGCCATATATACCAGCGTGTCCATAACCTTCCGCTTGGGATACAGCCCGCGCTCCTCCGGCAGGTATCCCACCAACTCACGAACCTGGCCAGGTTGTTTGCCAAATATTTCTACGACCCCTGCATCGGCTCTAAAGATATCCATCATGATGCGGATGGTGGTGGTCTTCCCTGCGCCGTTTGGCCCTAACAAGCCAAATATCTCCCCTTCATATACATCGAGGGAGAGATGATCCACAGCGCAGATATCCGCATAGTTTTTAACTAGCTCTTTGATGGTAACAGGATGCACTTCCATTTAGCCCCTTTCGTGTGGGCACAGCATGACAGTATACAGCATCGACAGCACATCGTCATCATGCGCGGAATACCGCACCAGCGCTAATCAAGTGCAAACCCCATAGAGTTCACCTGGAGAAAACCGGCATCAGTGGCTCAAGCCACTCTATGGTCGGCGTCGAATAAGGCGTCGGCGTGGCCGAGGGCACTGGCGACGGCGTCGGCGTGACGCGCTGCCCCTCAGCCAGGCGCACCCCCTGCGCAACGAGTAACAGTTCCGCCTGCTCTGCGGGGTCAGGAGCACCGGCAGCATTTATATACTCGACCGTGACCAGACGGTGATCCTCCAGCAGCCTGTAAAATACCAATCCGGCGAGCGGCCGTTGATCCTCCGGCGTTGATGAACGGTAGGCGAGCCAGTAGATGGTACCTGATACGGTTTGCTCATTCCCCTCGTCCAGCGGGATAAACTCAGAGTTTGGGTCGGTCTGGGCAATACGCGCGCTAACCAGGCAGGCTAGGGCCTGCTCGGCGTCTGCATCGGCCAGTTTGCACGGTGAAGCGCCAACCCCAATTACAACCAATCCGCTGCCCCTCGTTCGCCACAGGTTGTGGTCGCTCTCTTCCTGCAGTATTTCCCATTCAGGGGGATGCAAAATCGTGATCCCGCATCCGTCGCATATTGACATGGTCCATTCATCCGGCGCGACAGCCGGCTGCATTGTTGCCTCCGGCGCCAATGTGATGCGCGGCTCCAGCCCAGCCAGCTCTGTGGGAGTCGGCTGTGGCGTAGGTGTCACGCGTTGCAGTGCGATTTTGCCCGGACGCAAGGATGCCATCACAGCCTCGATATCGCGCTCCGTCTTTGGCCCCAATACGGGCGCCTGGTACAAGCCTACTGCCATTCGGCCATCTGCCAACGCCGTAACCAACATAAATTGCCTGGAAGTCGCCTGGCTGGCAGCACTGGCGACAACATATGTGAAGGTATAGAGCAGTTTGTGCTGTTCCCACACTAAATCCTGGCTCAGCAGCCGCGCCCCAGCGGCCTGATTGCCGCGGCTTCCGAGGCAATCCAGCACCTCCTCCTGGGCAAAGTCCTCGCTGCCGACGCCGCACTGTGCCTGGAAGAGCGCCAACTGAAATTGTTCGCCGTAACTGCCAGTTAACGCTACCTGATCGGTAGCCTCTGCTACGACCGTCCAACTAGCGGGGTGATAGAAACCGAAAGCATATCCTCGCGCCTGATACAAGACCCACTCGACCGGCACCGCGATGCTGTTGGCATCATCTGGTTCAGGATTCGCCATGTTACTCGCTATAGAAGATGGCGTGTTCTGCACGGTGCTCGCTATGAGGGGCGCTGACTTACACCTGCATAGGCTCCCCAGCAGCAATGCACAGCCAAGCAGCATAGATATTACTTCCCTCATAGTGCTCCTTTCACAGGTAAATTGTATCACAAAACCGCACCTGTTGCGGCACCGCGTTTTCCTTTTATTTATCGCTCACTTGTGCTAGACTTGGCAATATAACCTGTTGCCGGGAGTCAGATGGTCACACAACAACAAAAGGAACGGTTACTGCCCTTGATTGAGCGCGTGGAAGAGATAGCGGCCAGCGATGAAGTGAAGTCCAGAGCAGCCCATTGGCAGCGCTATTTCACCGGAACGCCTGCCTGCGCTGACCCTGCAGGTCCGCTCTTTACGATGGATATCGGTATCCCGACCTGGGCGCGCATCCTTGGGTTCGATATCAATCAGTATTTTAGCGATACCTATACCCAGATCGAGATACAGCTCAGGATGCGCGTCTATCATTTTGAACACTTTGCCGACGATACCCTCGTCGGCACGGGCATCGGCGTCTCACCGCTGGGGACCGCCCTCGAACCCGCAATATTGGGCGCGCCAATCGATTACCAGGCGGATACGGTTCCCTGGGTAGCGCGCGCAGCAGCGGTGATTTCATCACCCGCGGAGCTCGCTGGGCGTCCGCAGCCCGACTTCTACCACTCGGGACCAATGCCGGCGCTGCACCGCATGTATGCCGAGGCCAGGGAGTTGATGGATTCGCTCACTCAAGGCAGGTGGAGTGTCGGATTCCCGGCAGCCATCCGAGGCATCCTCGGCTTGGCGCAAACGCTGCGTGGACCGCACGAAAATATCCTGCTCGATATGCTAGAACAGCCGGAATTCGCCCACCAGATGATGCGCTATGTCACCGACTTTCGGTTGCACTATGCCCGCGAAAGAGCCAGGTTTCTGGGCGAACCGATTGGCCCAGGCCATATCGGCAACGACGAGGTCACTGTGCCGGTAATCTCCCCGTCCATCTATCAGGAATTCCTGCTGCCTTATGAGACAGAGTTATGTCAGTTTCACGGCGGGTTTACGTGCTGGCACTCGTGTGGGGATACGGGTCCGCTCGTGCAGTTGATTCGTCGCATTCCGGTCATCAAGCAATTCTATACCGGACCGTGGACTAACCTGCAACTGGTGATGGCTGCCTTCGGCACGGCTACGCCGCTGGATATCGCCGTCCATGTGGTCGACGACATGCTGGCGGCCACGCCCGAGCACATGCGCGCCAAAATGCAGCAGATAATACAGATATGCGGCGCAGCACCGCTCAAACTGCGAGCCGGCTCAACCGACTCGGCATTTGAGCTGCAGGCTGATCTACGGCAGGCGCGCATCTGGGTAGAGACCGCCCGCCAGGTGGCGTTGGAGACGGCCGCAGCCAGGGCAGGCGCTGCCAATTGAGCGGGGACACGCTGCAGCGCGCGGTTGCAACATATTGCGGCATCGTTATACTGGTTCTAGCTGTATACTCCAACCAGCAGATGAGGTAACATGGTCCAACTTTCTGTACAGTTCGTCAATATCGCCACCTCGATTGTCGATTCGGTGCGCGCCGCTGGTGAGCATATTGCGCGCATCAAGCTGGTGCAGCCCCCTACCGAAAATCCCTTCACGGATAAGGTATCGCTTGGGCGTGTGATGTACATCAACGGCAACACCATCGACGAAGGCAGTTATATTGCTCAGGGAGCAGCCGGCGCCGACAGATGGTGGAACGATATAGCAGGCTTTGTCGATGCCCGCCCCTGGATCAGCGAATGGGAGTTTATCAACGAACCGTCGGTCAACACCCCCACAGAATGCCAGAACCTGGCAGCCTGCACCCTGCGCTGGATGCAGCTTGCCAAGGCCAGAGGACTCACCGGCACCGTACTGAACTTTAGTCAGGGCACGCCTGAGCTTGATAAACCCACTTATTTTGCTGATGTGGTGCGTTATGCTGCCGCCAACGGCTTTACCCTGGGATTTCACGAGTACTGGTATGGCAGGATTGGCAACCCGAGCCAGGAAGGCTGGAACTATCTGCGCTTCCCCAAGTTTTTCAAGGCTCTGAGGGATGCTGGCGTAACTGAACAACCCAATGTATCGATCACCGAGTGCGGTATCGACGGCGGTGTCGTCGGCAAGACGGGTGGGTGGCGTGACACCATAGGTGAAGGTGATTATGCGGCCGACCTGGTTACATATCGCAATATGATTGCCCAATACGCTTATGTCAAGTCCGCCTATATCTTTTGCGCAGGCAACTTTGGCGCGCCCTGGAATACTTTCGATATCACCCAGACAATCATGAATACGGTAGCAGCCAGTAACCCGCTGGAGCAGCCGCCCACCCCGACCATCATCAAGGAGCCGCCCATCGTCATCGACGGGCGCAACCTGAGCAGCGCCCAATTTGCCAGGCATCTGCAAACCATACACTGGAGCACCGCACCGACGGCCATTTATCTGCACCACAGTTATGAGCCTTCGGTCGCCAATTGGCGCGGCAAAGAGTCGCTGTATGCGCTGAAGGCATATTACGAGACTATACGCTGGACCGACGCCCAGGGCCAGGTACACGAAGGCTGGACATCCGGTCCGCACATTTTTACGGCGCCCGACGGCATCTGGTTATTCTCGGACCTGCTCAAGGACGGCACGCATGTGGCCGGGCACAATCATTTGACGCTCGGTGTAGTGATGGTCGGCAACTATAACACCTACCTGCCGAGTGGCCCGGTGCTGGATAATACCGTGGCTGCCCTGGCGCTGCTGTGCAATCGGCTGGGCATCGATCCATCCAACCTGCGCTTCCATCGCGAGGATGAAGAGACGTCCTGCCCCGGCAACCTGGTGACCAAAGCCTGGCTCGTTCCCCAGGTAAAGGTTTACGCCGGCCGGCAAGCGGTGCTGCAGGAGGCCGAAAGCTTTGCCATAGCCTATATGCCGGCAAATTCGCTATACAAGTATATTGTGGCCAAGAGCTGGCTGCCGGCTTCCGATGAGTTCAACATCTCCAGTTGGACCTACCAGTGGGGATACGACAGCGCGCGCAATGTGCGTATCCTCTGCCGCTGTAGTGTGTCAGGCGGTGCGGTGGAGGAATTTGCCGAGGTGGCGAACTCTTGAGCGGCTGTAGTTGCGTCTTTACTATTTTGAACCAGGCCAAGGGAATCGATGGCAGATAACGCTGTGAATTCAGGCTATCTGGAGGCGATCGAAGACGCTTTGAAACAGGCGTTAGCCGCGCCGGATGCTGCCCTGGAACCGCTGTACGCCATGATGCAGTATCACATGGGCTGGCGGGATGAGTCGTTGGCGACACTGGAGGCTCCCCGCGGCAAACGCCTACGCCCGCTATTGTGCTTGCTCTCCTGCCAGGCAGCCGGCGGGGATTGGCAGCAGGCGCTCCCTGCTGCTGCTGCGTTCGAGCTCATCCATAACTATAGCCTTATTCACGATGACATTGAGGATAACTCGTCCGCGCGGCGACACCGCACAACCGTTTGGAAGCTGTGGGGGCTGGCTCAGGGAATCAACACCGGCGATGCCATGTGGTCTGTGGCAAAAGCGGCCTTGTATAAGCTTAAGGATGCTGGACTGGCGGCTGACCGTATCCTCGCAGTGACGGCCGAGCTGGATACCGCCTGCCTGCGGCTTTGCGAAGGGCAGTTTCTCGACATTGCGTTCGAGACAACCCACGCCTCGTTGAGCGACTATGATCTGATGATTGCCGGCAAGACGGCTGCCCTGCTGGCGGCTGCCGTAGCCAGCGGAGCATTGGTAGCCGGCGCAGATGAGCCCGTTGTGCAGCATTACCGTTCTTTCGGTAGTGAGCTCGGTTTGGCATTCCAGATGCAGGATGATATCTTGGGCATTTGGGGCGATCCCGCAGTAACCGGCAAATCCGCTGCGGACGACCTGCTGAGCCGCAAAAAAACCTACCCGGTACTGTATACCATGCGTTGGGAAGCTGAACACGGCCTGGACGGCCTGGCTCAGTTATATGATACGCCTATCATAAGCGGCCGCTTCCTCCCCCAAGCTCTTGCATACCTTGAACGCGCAGGAGCTCGCGCCGCGACCCAGGCGCGCGTCAAGCTCAGCCTCGATATTACACTCGAGGAGCTGGCCAAAGCTTCCGGTTCACAGCCGGCTGTAGATATGCTGCACGACCTGGCCGTCAGCCTTGTTCAACGCTCCTTCTAGAATTACGGAACTCGAGTGACAGTGTGTACGTCTAGAATGAATGCAGCCCAACACGGATGCTGGTATGCGCGAGCGCAACATTTTCCGCTTGGTATTTAGCTGCGCGATTATCGCTCAGATAGTCCTGGTCAGCTTGTTTTTGCTGTTCCCCGGCTGGTTCCTGCCGTCTGAACTGGGCAGCCATGATGCCAGACCCACGAATGCTATCCTGGATGCCGACGGCCGCCTGCTGTACGAGCAAAACGCCCCGTCGGGGGCGCTGCAGTATGTTGTATCTCTGGAAGAGATCCCGGTTGCCCTGCGTGCCGCCGTTATCGCCACGGAGGACACCACCTTTTACCGGAATCCGGGGTTTGACCTGATGGCAATGCTGCGCGCTACCTGGAGCAATCTGCGCGCCGGGCGCGTCGTCGCCGGGGCGAGCACCATTACGCAGCAGGTAATCCGCCAGTATATGCCCGCCAGCGAACGCTACCAGCAGAGCTTGCAGCGCAAATTGCGCGAGGTGGCTCTCGCTTATGCCCTGACGCGCAGCCAGCCCAAGGATGAAATCTTGAGCCTGTATCTAAACAATACTTATTTCGGGCATCAGGCTTACGGGGTGAGCGCCGCGGCGCGTATTTACTTAAACAAACCGGTATCACAACTGGATTTAGCCGAGTGCGCCCTGCTGGCTGGATTGCCCCAGTCTCCGGTGGAATACGATCCGTTGAACGACCAGGGCGCGGCGCAGGCGCGGCAAAAGCAGGTATTGAGGCTGATGGTCCAACATGGCAGGATATCCCAGGCGGAGGCGGAACTGGCGGCTCGAGAACCGCTGCAGTTTAACTCCAACCCCGGGGTTTTCGCTGCCCCTCACTTTAGCGTGATGGTCTATCAGGCGATGCAGCAGGTGCTCGACCCGCAGACGATAGAGCGCGGTGGCTTGCGCGTATATACGACCCTGAATCTCGATTTGCAGCAAGCAAGCGAGGAGCAGCTCGCACGCCAAATCGAGCTGCTTAACAAGCCCTCGGCTGATGAGCCCAGCCACAATGTGCACAACGGTGCGGTGCTGGTGCTTGATCCGGCATCCGGAGCAATCCAGGCGCTGGTGGGCAGCCCGGATTATGCTTCACAGGCAGACAGCGGCGCCTATAACGGCGTCCTGGCGCTGCGCCAGCCGGGCTCTGCGCTCAAGCCGATTACCTATGCGGCTGCGTTTATTCAGGGCTTAACTCCAGCCACCATGCTTGCCGATGTTCCAGCATCCTATCTGACGACCGAAGGCGAGGTTTATACCCCCAATAACTATGACAGGCTGTTTCACGGCCCAGTTCAGCTTCGTCAGGCGCTGGCCTGCTCATACAACACCATCGCGGTCAAGATTCTCGACCAAATCGGGATCGGCGCATTCACCGCGCTGGCGCGCCAGCTAGGCATCACGACCCTTGACGACGCCTCGCGCTACGGGTTGGCTCTGACGTTAGGCGGGGTCGAAGTCTCGCTTATGGAATTAACCGCAGCCTACGGCGCATTCGCCAACGGCGGGAACCTCGTAACACCATACCTTATCGAGCGCATCGTAACGGCAGACGGCGACCTGCTGTATCAGGCGCAGCCTGCTCCGGCGCAGCGTGTCCTCGATGAGCGCATCGCGTACCTTATCACAAGCATCCTCTCAGACCCGCTGGCACGCGCACCGGCCTTTGGCACCAGCAGCGTCCTTGAGCTGCCGTTCCCAGCCGCCGTTAAAACAGGAACAACGGGTGAGTGGCGCGACAACTGGACCATCGGTTATACCAGCCGCGTGGTGGTGGGGGTATGGATTGGCAATGCCGACAACCAACCTATGGTGGACGTATCCGGCGTGACGGGCGCCGCTCCGCTATGGAACGCCGTGATGCGCAGCGCACATACCAGCGACCCGCCGGATGTCACGCCGCCGGCTGGGTTGAAGCAGGTTACCGTGTGTGCTCTCTCGGGCTTGCTGCCGACCGAAGCCTGTCCGCATACGCGCAGCGAATGGTTTCTGGAAGAGAACGTCCCGCGTGCGTACTGCACGCTGCACCAGCTTCAGGATGAGGCAGGCCGGATTATATCCGCCGGGCAAAGCAGCACAGGGAGCCTGCACAGCATAATTATCTGGCCGGCTGAGCTGGTTAGCTGGGCCAGGGAACAAGGCCTGGAGGTGGTTGACCAGAGCGCCTCCCTGCTAGCTTTGGGCACACCGCGCGCGCAAACACTACAGATCATCAGCCCCGCTGACGGCGCGGTATTCACGCTGAATCCCGCATTGCCCGCTGAAAGCCAGCGCATCGAAATCCAGGCCTTGGCTAGCCGAGGATTTACTCAAGCACAGCTCTATATCGATGATACGCTGGTATTCACCTGGGATAAACCGCCATTTAGCATGTCGTGGCCGCTTAACAAGGGACGCCATCTCTTGTATATTGAGGGTATTGGCGATGATGGGTTATCCCAGCGCAGCGCGGTAGTAGCATTTACAGTAGCAAGTCCGCCAGTCAGGAGGAGTGATTGATGAATCACATCAACTATACATCCATCCGATACTTCGCACAGCCAAATCCAATCCGTAAGCGCCGGCCTACTCGGCAGCCCAGGCTGCTCACGCTTATCATTCTGGTCACCTTGGTGAGTATGATGCTCTCGAGCTGCAAGGCAACACCGGCTCCTGAGGCAGAAGCCACCGCTCAGCCGTCGGTTCCTGCGGCGACCGCCACGCCCCTGCCGCCACAGCCGCCCAAGCTGTTATCGATGACCCCGCAGACGGGCGAGGAGCTCGCAGAGAATGGCGCTATCATCCTGCGCTTTGACCAGGCCATGGACCGGGCAAGCGTCGAACAGGCTCTGACGTTTACGCCGGCGCTTGTCAGCCAGGTGAGCTGGGAAAATGACAGCACGCTGCGCATCACGCCAAAAACCGGGGGCTTTACCAGGGATACGATATACCAACTGGTCATTACCAACACCGCCAAGAGTTCGGCGGGCGTTGCTGTCAAAGGCCCGCTCCGTATGCAGGCTCAGACTGTAGGATTCCTCGAGGTGAGCGATGTTGCACCCAGCCGGGATAACGCCGATGTCGCCATCGATAGCCCCATCCGGGTGGCTTTCAACCGGCCGGTGGTTCCCCTGCTCGGTCTTGCTGAGCAAGCCGGGTTGAGCGTTCCCCTGCAAATCACCCCGCAAGTAACGGGCAAAGGCGAGTGGATCAACACCTCGCTGTATTCCTTCACGCCGGATGCGCTCAAGCCCGGCACGCGCTACACGGTGACCATTGCCGGTGGGTTGCAGGACACAATCGGCGGCATACTGGAAACCGACTATACCTGGTCGTTCACCACCCAGGTGCCCGCCGTCACCCATGTAGTGCCCGAAAACCTGATGGTGTATGCCTCTCCCGCGGTTACGGTTCAGCTCACCTTTAACCAGCCGATGAACCAGCAAGCAGCAGAAGAGCGCTTCAGCCTGATGAACGCCGATAATAAGGTGGCTGGGCAATTTCGTTGGCAGGAGAATACGCTGGTGTTTATGCCCGCGCAGCCTCTTGCAAAAGGTGATACCTATTATGTAAAAATGGATGCAGGTACCCCAGCTCTTTCGGGCGAGGCTACAGTAAAAGAGGCCTTCGAGAGCCGGTTCACGGTGGCGCCCAAGCCGACGGTTATCTCCTATACGCCGGCAGACGGCGAGACGCTGTTCAAGGACAGCAAAAATATTGTTGTAACCTTCTCCAGCCCGATGAGCCCGACACTGGATAATAAAGGCATCCGTATAACACCCAAAGTTGATCTATATACGTATTGGTCGGATGACGCCACGGTGTTGAATATCGCCGCTAACCTCAAACCTTCGACGCGCTACACCATCACCCTCAACAAGGAACTCACCGGAAGGTACGGCGATGCGTTATCGCCCGAGCAAAGCTTTAGCTTTACGACCGCGCCAACCACCCCTCAAGCGCGCCTGATGACCTATGAGAATATCGGGCTGTATAACCTGTACACAGATCCTTCCGTAAGCGTTCAATACGTCAATGTCTCACGATTGGATTTTGCAATTTACCGCTTGAGCGAGCGGGATTTCATTGATTTTAACTCAGATGATAGTTGGCAAAAATGGCAGGATTATACCGGCAGCGAAGCCGACCTGGTGCGCCGTTGGTCAGTCCAGGTAAAAACGGCGCTCAACGAGGTTGGTCAGCGCGCCGAGCCGCTCGCTGATAACGGCGGCTCTCCTTTGCCTTCCGGTTACTATATGCTCGTTTTGTCATCGGATGCACAAACATCCACCTACAAGCATCTCGTCATCCTGACGGATATGAACCTGGTATTGAAATCCACCATCGACCATGCGCTGGTCTGGGCAACGGACCTGGAGAGCGGCCAAGCGGTGGCGGATGTCGCGCTGCAATTCATCGACTCTGCTGGTACGAAAATCCAGCAGGCGACGACGGATCAACATGGGCTGGCGGAAGCCGCCTTTACGGCTCAGGAACCCTGGCAGCGCCTGGTAGTGCTGGCCAAGCGCGGTGACACGCTAGGCGCTGTGGTGAGTACCTGGGCTAACGGCATCACGCCGTGGGATTTCGACATCAACTATAACCCGACCATGCCCGTGCATTTTGCCTATCTGTATACCGAGCGGCAGATTTACCGGCCGGGGCAGCAGGTATATTACAAAGGCATCCTGCGTCTGGATAATGATGCGCAGTATCAAATGCCTGCGGCCAATACGGCAGTAGATATCGATATCTATGACAGCCAGGGGCGGCAAATCCTGCATAAGACGCTCGTAACGAACGAATTCGGCAGCTTTAACGATAGTTTTCTGCTGGCCGAAGGCGCGGCCACCGGCGTCTATCAAATCCAGGCTTCAGTTGGCGGCGAATCCTACTATACCTACGTGCAGGTGGCCGAATACCGCAAGCCTGATTTCGCTGTCACCATCGCGAGCGCACAGGCCGATTACCTGCCGAATGAGCAGATACAGGCCAGCGGCGAAGCGCACTACTACACCGGTAATCCGGCAGCGCAGGCTGCAGTGTTGTGGCGGGTATCAAGCCAACCATATTACTTTGACCGCTGGACAGGAGAAGGGAACTACAGTTTTGGCGATTACGACTATGCCGAGATGGGCTATAATGTCGAATCCGGCAGCAATCTTGTGGCGGAAGGCAGCACCACGACAGATAGCGAAGGACATTATAACTTTCAACTCATAGCCGACTTGAGCCAAAAGCGGCTCAGCCAGGTATATATGCTCGAAGCATCGGTCACTGACGCCAGCAACCAGGAAGTGAGCGAACGCACATCGACCATTGTGCACAAAGGAGCGTTCTATATCGGGGTTGCGCCTGATGACTATATCGGCACGGTGGGCAAGCCGCTGAGCGTCTCGCTGATTACCGTGGATACCCAGGGCATCACCAGTACCAAGCGTTCGCTGGTAGTGAGTTTTATCAAGCGCGAATGGTACAGCGTCCAGGAGATGACCGCCGATGGCAGCCTGGTCTGGGCCAACTCGATTAGCGATACCACCGTCATCAGTTATCCGGTCGAAACGGATGCTCTGGGCCGTGCGACGGTAGGCTTTACGCCGAGCGAAAACGGCTCGTATAAAGTCCTGGTCACCGGCAAGGATGAACAGGGCAACAGCATCGCGAGTTCGGATTTTATCTGGGTCAGCGGTGAAGATTATGTAAACTGGGGCAGACAGGATAATAACCGCATCGACCTCGTAGCGGATAAAAAGAGCTACACGGTGGGCGATGTGGCGCGCATATTGGTGCCGTCCCCATTCCAGGGGCAATACCAGGCTCTGCTGACCATCGAGCGCGGCCAGGTGATCGAGAAACGCGTCATTAGCCTGGAAGGCACCAGTCAGATAATCGAGATCCCGATAACCGCAGAATACGCGCCCAATATCTATGTCTCCCTGTATATGATCAAGGGGACGGATGCCGAAAATCCGGAGCCGGCGTTCAGACTTGGCTATGTCATGCTGCCGATCTCGGTAGCTGAGAAGGAGCTTACAGTCTCGATTACTCCCAGCGGCGGCAGCACCTACCGGCCGGGAGAGCAGGTTACTTACAATATCGAGGTGCACGATGCCCAGGGTGCTCCCGTTGAAGCGGAAGTTTCCCTGGACCTGGTGGACCTGGCCGTGTGGACCTTATCAGGCGGCGATAGCCGCGATATCCTGGGAGCTTTTTATAGCCAGCGTGCCGCTGGCGTGCAAACATCAGCCTCGCTTTCAATGATGCCCGAGCGATTGGCGGAGGAGACCCCTGCCGAAGGCAAGGGCGGCAGCGGTGGTATTGCGGATTCCGCACTGACGCGCGGCACCTTCAAAGATACCGCCATGTGGGAGGCCGATGTCAAAACGGATGCCAATGGTCGCGCAGTCGTGAGCGTGATGCTGCCGGATAACCTCACCACCTGGCGTATGACCGGCATTGCCGTTACGGCTGATACAAAAGTCGGCCGCGGATACAGCGATGTAATCAGCCGGCTTGATTTGATGATAAGGCCTGTCACACCGCGTTTTATGGTGACCGGCGATAAACCTCAGTTAGGCTGTACGCTTCAAAACGAGACCGACCAGGCGCTCGAACTGACGGTGACGCTCGAGGCGGCCGGGCTGGATATCACCGACGCAGAGCAGCATATCAGCATCGCTGCGCATGGACAGGCGACCGCCGTTTGGGATACCGTGGTTAACACGAACGAAGCATCCGTGAAACTCAAGTTGAGCGCAGCCGGCGGTGGCTATCAGGACGCAGTCGAGCTCAGCCTGCCGGTATACCACCCGAGTTCACCTGAGGTCGTTGGGACTGCCGGCGAGGTGGAGCAGACGATCGTCGAGCTAATCCATCTGCCGGAAGGGATCGACCGCAGCTTGGGCAGCCTGACCGTCCAAGTTGATCCCTCGCTGGCGGCAGGTATGCGCAGCGGATTAAAATACCTTGAGACGTACGAATACGCCTGCATCGAGCAAATAATCAGCCGCTTCCTGCCGAACCTGGCAATTTACTATGCCCAGACCAAGTTGGGGATAGCCCCGGACGGCGCCTATGAGACGCTGCCGGATGAGATAGCGGTGGCGCTCCAGCAAGTCTATGCGCAGCAAAACCCGGATGGCGGCTGGGGCTGGTGGTATGGCGAAACCAGCGACCCGGTGTTAACAGCTTATGTCCTGCAAGGATTAACCAGGGTTAAAGAGTCCGATTTCGCCGTTGAACCATATGTATTTCAGCGTACGGTTGACTTTCTGGTGAACTGGCTGGCAGACCAGCATGTCGAGACACGCCAGCTTAACAACCAAAAGGCGGAGGTGCTCTATGCGCTGGCAGAGGCTGGCTCTGGCGATGTAGGCCGAACGGTGGCGCTATATAGCCAGAGGTCGGATATGGCTTTATATGCACAGGCGCGGCTGGCGGTCGCCCTGAGCATCCTCGTTCCCGACGACAGCTCTCGGCCACAAACGCTGCTCGATAACTTGGTCGGTCAGGCCGTGCTGTCGGCCGGAGGCGTGACCTGGCAGGAAGCGCCTGGCGATAAAGCCGGATTGAGCAGCGATACGCGCTCTACCGCGATTATCCTGCGTGCCTTGATCCGCCTGGACCCGAACAATGCGCTGATTCCGAATACCGTGCGTTGGCTGATGACCGCACGCTCAGAGGGGCATTGGCCAACCACACAAGAGACCGCCTCAGCGATCCTCGCCCTGACGGATTATATGGTCTACACCGGGGAACTGAACCCGGACTATACCTACGAGGTGAGCCTGGATGGAGCGTTGCTCACGGAGGCCGCGGTCGACTCCACGACGGTAAGCGATTCATTTACGCAGCAAGTGCCGATAACCGAGCTGCAGGATGTCAACCCCCTGGTGCTGGAAAAGAGCGCCGGCGCGGGAGCGCTCTACTATAATGCATACATGAAATACTACCTGCCCGCCGCAGAGCTGCAGCCGCTGAACCGCGGGCTGGTCGTCCAGCGCCAATACTGGGCTGAGTCCGCTCCCGGCGTTGATATCACGACTGGCAGCATCAACCAGATTATCACCGTCAAACTGACGTTGATTGTGCCACATGACGTGTATTATGTTTATCTGGAGGATCCAATCCCCGCCGGCGCCGAGATAGTGGATACGAGCTTGCACACCACCAGGCAGATAGAAGATCCATATTATGAAAAGATCGGGGGCGAGGAAGCCCCAGCCGACACACTCGACCGCTGGATCTGGGGATGGTCGTGGGCAACCCATACCGAATTGCGCGATAACAAGGTGGTTTTGTTCGCCGGCGCGCTGGCTCGCGGCACGTATGAGTACACCTACCAGCTACGCTGCACCACTGCCGGCGAATACCAGGTGATGCCGGCGCAGGCATACGAGATGTACCAGCCTGACCGCTTTGGGCGCACCGCCGGGATGGTGTTTACGATTGCTCCCTGAACCGGGAGTAAAAGCGCCGGTGCATCAACGATCGTTGACTCACCGGCGCCAGAAACATTGACACGTGTTCCGCATTGGCTATACTTCAATCTCATGAGCATAGCCAAACGCATCGACTTACATATGCATACGCTGTTTAGCGACGGCAACCTGCTGCCATCCGAGCTGCTGAGGCATGCGGTTGTCCACGGGCACTGCGCCGTAGCGATCACGGATCATGCTGATTCCAGCAACCTGGCTTATTTGCTCAAGAGCATGCGCGTTTTTCTGGATGAACAGGGGCCGACCTACCCTGTCGAGCTGCTCATCGGCGTCGAGTTGACGCACGTCGCTCCTGTGAGCATCGCCTCTCTGGCGCGGCACGCCAAGGAACTGGGGGCCGACCTCGTGGTGGTCCATGGGGAGACGATTGTCGAGCCGGTCGCCCCCGGCACCAATCGGGCGGCCGTGGAGAGCCCCGATGTGGATATACTCGCGCATCCCGGATTTCTTACCGTTGAGGAAGCGCAGTTGGCCGCTCAACGCAGATGTCTTATTGAAATAACTGCGCGTAAAGGCCATTCGCTCACCAACGGGCATGTCGCGAACGTCTGCAGGCAAGCCAGAGCGCTGATGGTGGTCAACACCGATACGCACGGTCCGGATGATATGATTACCTTTGAACGTGCCCAGCAGATTGCCGCCGGCGCCGGTTTAACATCGGATGAGATTATCCAGGCAACGGAAACGACGCCCAGGACATTTATCGCCCGCTGTCTGTCTGCACGCAGCCAACTCGAATCCTAATCCTTTTTTGAAGGAGAACCCATGCCTTTTCCTGCGCTTCCCACCAGGGTAACTTGCCCCAATTGCCATAAACCGTTTATGGTCGAGTTACGCACGATTATCGATGTCGGCCAGGAGCCTGAGCTCAAGGCTGAATTCCTACACCAGAATATTAACGTGGCGCGCTGCCCCGAGTGCGGCGCTGGCGGCATGCTTAGCTCGCCCTTGCTGTATCATGACCCGGCTAAGGAGTTGCTGATTACGTACGTGCCTGCCGAACTCGGTATGAAGGCCGATGAACAG
Source organism: Chloroflexota bacterium (assembly GCA_021372475.1). Classification (GTDB taxonomy): domain Bacteria; phylum Chloroflexota; class Anaerolineae; order UBA1429; family UBA1429; genus JAJFUJ01. The sequence goes on from JAJFUJ010000069.1 coordinate 20,858, forward strand.
GAAAAGTTCGTCGGCGGACTTGTTAAAGCGGTTATGGATAGCCTGCCGGCTGAAAAACGTAAAGCTTACTTTTTCCAACCCAAGACGGCCCTTACCATGGACGGCCTCTTCGACGCCATTCTGGAAGCAGATGGGGTGAGTCCCGAGGCGCTCGCTGCCCAGCGCGCGCGTATGCGCACGCTAAACGCGTTAGTATCCGTGCTCGATGATGACAAATCATTTGCTGAAGTTGTCGAACAGCATCGCAGCGAATTGGATTATGAGTTTTTGCTCGATATAGCCGGTTTGATCGACGCGAGCGAACAGGAAGGTAACCAGGAAGCCGTCACTATGCTGCAAAAGCTGCGCGAGAAAATCCTGGCGCTGGTCGATGTTGCGGAACCGCAGCAAGCGCCAGCAAACGCCAGCGCGGATGAGTTGATTGACCTGCTGCTCACGGCAAGCCAGGCAGAGAACTGGCGCACAACCGTTAACATGAACCGTGTCCGCCTGGATTACTCTTTCTTCCAGGCGTTGACTGCCAAAATAGAAGCCGCCCAGCAGGACGGCGATACGGTTAAAGCCGAAGAACTGACAGCGCTGCGCGACAAAATACTCGATGAGTTGGACAGCCAGGAGACGATGCTGCGCAGCGTCGAGGACCAGGCAGTGCTGTTTATCATGGACCTGATGGAAGCTCCCGACCTCGGAGCTGCCTTGCGCGAAAACCGCCAGGGCATCAACGAAATCGTGCTCAGCACCGCAGCCAGATTGCGCGCGGTCGCCCAATCCAGCGGGCGCGAAGCACGCGCCAAGCAGTTGCAAACCATTGTGGAAAAATCGCTGGATATCTTAGAAAATGACTTGCCGCCGGAGGCCAAGCTCATCAACCAACTGATGCGCGCCGACTATCCCGAGGCCACCAACCGCATCCTCGAGGAGCACCGAGCTATGCTCACCGATGGGTTTGTCGCTCTAGTTGATAAGTATATCGAGAGCTTGAACGGCTCGGATAGGGGCAAGCTGGCAGAGCACCTGCAGCAGGTGCGCGATCAGATTACTGCCAAGAGGCTGATCTTACGCTCGTAGCCAGATAGTTATGAACAGCGAGGCAGAGCAGAGATGCTTTGCCTCGCTTTGCTATACAAATTCGCTCAGGACGCGGTTGGCTACATACAGGGCGCGCGGCATCAAGCGCATGCCTAGCGCATCGGCTTCCAGCAGGCCTTCAGCGCTCAATCCTGCAATCTGGCGCGCATACAGCGCCCGGGCATCGATAGCGTAGCGGTCGGTAAGTTCATCCCAATACACGCCGTCCAGCAGCCTCAACCCCAGCATAATCGTTTCGCCAAGCGCCTCGCGCCCAGACAGGCTCTCTTGCTCGCTGACCGGCAGACGGTTTTGGCTGAGCACAGCAAGATATTCGTCCAGAAGACAGGTATTGCCCCAACGCGTGAGCCCATCGAATGAAAAGGCTGCTACCCCTAAACCGAGGTAGCGTTCATTGTGCCAGTAGTGCAGGTTATGCCGTGCTGCAAATCCTGGATACCTGGCATCCGCGGATTCATCTTGCCGGCGCCTGGCCCAGTTAGATAACTCATAGTGGCCGTATCCTGCCTGCGCTAGGCTGTTCCGAGCCATCGCATACAGCTCTGCACAACGCTCGTCATCCGGCAGGTCAAGCGTGGTAGTTTGAGCTTCGTGGGCCAACGGCGTGTCCGGCTCCAGTGTGAGGGTATAAACCGATAGATGCTCGGGCTGCAGCGCCAGCGAGCGCTGCAGGGTTTCATCCCAGGTGCTGGTTGTCTGGGCGGGCAGCCCCAGCATCAAGTCGAGGCTGATATTCGTGCAGCCGGCGCTGTGTGCTGCCGCAATAGCTACAGAGGCAGCTTGCGGCGAGTGGCGGCGTCCCAGCCTTGCCAGCTCCTCGCTGTGCCAGCTCTGCACGCCGATGCTCAGGCGATTGACGCCCGCATCCAGCAGCTTACGTACTGCCGCTTCGTCGAGAGTGCTCGGATTCGCCTCAACGGTCACCTCGATGTCATGCGTTTTCGGGATCAACGCCAGTGTCTGCCCGATGAAATCCGCCAGCAGACTAGCTGGTATGACGGTGGGCGTTCCTCCGCCCACATAGAGAGAATCGAAAGTAACCTGGCTCCAGGCCGGCAGCCTGAGCAGCAGTTCGCGCCTGAGCGCGCCCAGGTACGGCTCAAAGACACCCTCGCGTCCAACAAAGGAGGTAAAGTCGCAATACCAGCATTTACTATCACAAAAAGGGATATGGATGTACAAACCGGCAGTTTGTCGATGGGATGAACGCATCGCCTTAACGCTTTACCTGCTGCTTTTTACCAAAAGGACAGACAGCAACACAGATGCCGCAGACCGTATCGTCCTGCCCGGTGCGCTGCATCAAGAGCGCATGGGCTGTCCTGGCGCAGGCATGAACATCAACCAACTCCTGACGTGTAACTCCCACTTGCCAAGAGGCGCCGTGCAGCGCCCCGGCCGGGCAAGCTTTTACACAGGCCTGGCAGGATCCGCACAAGGCGGTGGTTATCGGCTGGGCGATTGGCAGGGGCGCCGTAGTAAGGACGCTGGCCAGCCGCACACGCGGTCCATACTTTTTAGTGACGAGCAGGGCATTTTTACCGATCCAGCCCAGGCCAGCGCGAGTCGCTATGGTTTTATGGGCCAGTTTGGCGAGATAGTCGCTGCCCGTTGCGCGCTCGAGCTGCTGCTGCGAAACGGTAGCCGGGAAGCCGAGCGAGGGATAGCCCAATCCTTGCAGCGCAGCACACACCTGGCTGGCGAGTACATTCAGGAAGGCGTTCGCCTCGCAGTAGGCCGTGTAATACTGCTGGGTTGGTCCTGTAACCAGGTTCACCAAGGCAGCAGTGGGCAAGGGATAGGCCAGGCTGACAGCTCGCGGGTATTGCGGGTAATCGGGGAATATGCCTGCGACATCTGCGTAACCCCAGATAACCTGGGATGTCATAAGGAAAGACTCGAGCGCCTGGAATGCGTCTGCCATTACTCCTGCTTGCGGCGCAGCTCGATGCGCACCTCAGCATAGATGCGCTCTATCGCCTCGCGCTGGCGCCGTCGAGCGCGTGCGGATTGCTCCTCGCCGAAATATCCTTCCAGGTTGATTTTTTCGACACATTCGCGGCGGCTGGCGCCGGCCTTGAACATCTCGATGACCTGCATGCGCAGCTCGGTAATATAACGTTCGATTGGCTCGATATACTCCAGTGAGCAAGGCTCGTTAATGCCCGGCACCAAAAGCTTTGGTTCCAGGTTCTTGATCTTGGCTAACGCTCCCAGCCATCCTCGCGAATCTGACTGCACCATCGCGGGCGGCTCGCGCACAGAGATGATATCGCCCGTAAACATAATACCTTCTCTGGGCAGAAAGACTCCCAATGAAGCGGGTGTATGACCGCCGAGGTGGAACAGTTGTATCTCATAGCCCGGCCAATAGAGGGTTACGCGGTCCTCGACGCTGAACTGCGGCGTGATAACCTCGATCTCACCCAGTGTTTCCGCCAGGCGCGGGTCGACTTCATGGGCTAAATTAGCCACCTGCTCGGGCAAAGACAGCTTGTAACGCGCTATCTGCTTGGCCGCCGACTCATTGCTCCAGACCGCAGCCGGCATGAATACCGCGTTGCCCAGTATGTGCTCCGGATGGTAATCCGTGTTGACGATGCTGTGGAATACTTTGACGCCAAGTTCCTCCAACTCCCGGCGCCATTCGTGCGCCTCACTCGGCAGGAACGGCGTGTCGATCAGCAAAGCCCGTTCGTTATCCACAACGGCTCCGCAGTTTCCCCCCTCGAAGGAGCGGTAATAGACACCCTTGGAAAGCTCCTGTATGTGCCTCATAGTTGATTCACTCCTACGCTAGAAGGCTGGCCCGCCTAGTTGATTTGATTGGTTAACGCCTGATAGGCCTGCGACAACACCTGAGCCACAGCCTCATCTTCCACCCCGCCGCCTTGGGCCAGGGATGCAGAGCCTCCTCCCTTGCCGCCGAAAGGCTGCAGCGCCTGGCGTAATAAGGCGCCCATATTGGCCTGCGTTTCTGGGCTGGCAGCGAAGCAAAATTGCGCGTTCGGGGGCTGACTAGCTAGCAAGGCGAACGTGCGCTCGCGCTTGGCCAACTCCTGCGCAGCCTGACGCAGCAGCGCCGGCGGGTATTCGAGCATCTGGACAATAATGCGCCAGCCAGCGACCTCTGCCCCCTGCTGCCACCAGATAGGTAGCTCTCTCAGCAGCAGCCGCTTGGAAAGTTCCTCGTTCTGCTTTTGCAGGGTGTGCGTTTCATCGAGCATATGCGCCACAGCAGCGGGCAAGCCTGCAGGATGAACCGATAGCAGCAACGCACTCGCTTGAGCGTTCCGACGTGCTTCACGCTGGGTATGCAATGCTCGCCCCCCGCAAACAAAGGAGACGCGCAACTGGCCGCGGCGCTTTTCTATGCCCGCGATATGGATGCTGCCAATCTCGCCCGTCGCCCGTACATGGGTGCCGCCGCAGGCTGAATAGTCAAAAGCGCCCACCGCTACCACCCGAACCATCCCGCTCACCTGCGGCGCTTTGCGCAGCGGGATACCGTCAAGTCCATCGGGCGTATACTCGTGCACGCTGACGGCCAGGTTATCCCAGATAACCCGGTTTGCCAGGTCTTCGACTGCATCGACCAGGCTATCTGGCGCCGAGGCTAACGCGATATCGATTGTGCAAGCCTCAAGCCCGAGATGGAAGGAAACCGTCTCAGCATGCGCCAGATTGAGCCAGGCTTGCGAAAGGATATGCTGACCGCTGTGCTGCTGCATATGGTCAAAGCGCCGCGGCCAATCTAGCCTGCCGGATACAGGCCCCAGGGGCAACGGCGCAGCCAGCACGTGAACGATGCGCTCATCCTGCTCGAGCACCTCGGCCACCCGCACCTCATTCAGTGTGCCGGTGTCATAAGGCTGCCCGCCGGACGTCGGGTAGAAACAAGTGCGGTCAAGCACAACGGCGGGCTTACCATCAATCGCACAGGCATCAATAACCTGCGCATCGAACGCTGTGCGATACGCATCGCGCCAGTAGATACGCTCAGTCATAGCATTTTTATACCATTCTGCTAGTGTTTTGCCAATACTAGAAGGGAATCTCTTCGTCCTCGAGCGTCACACCGCCTGCAGGCGCATCTTCATGCGGCGCGCCTGCGCCCTCTTCACGTCCGCCCAGGAATCTGATATTGATGGCGGTTACATCCAGTGAGGCGGCATAGGTCCCATCGTTGCGCTGGTACGGCTTAGGCTCGTTGAGTTCACCTTCCACCAGAACCATGCGCCCCTTGCTGAGGTATTGATTAGCCAATTCAGCCTGCTTGCGCCATGCCGTCACCCTGAACCAGGTGGTGCGCTGCTGCTGCTGGCCGCTCTGGTCCTTCCAACGGCGATCTGTCGCAACATTGAATGAGGTAACCGGTGTGCCGTCCTGGGTATAGCGCATCTCTGGGTCGCGCCCCAACCTTCCTACCAGGATAAGTTTTTGGTACATAAATGCCTCCTGTGCTGCCTTGGATGTTAAGCGTTTGCGGTCATTATAACGCGTGCAGCGCCGCTGTGCAATCGGATTATGCTCGCACAACCCAGAGTGCTAGAATAACCTCAACCAATGCCCGAGGTCAAATGATGTTATTGTTAAGCGAGCTTATCCGGGCAACCGGCGCGCAGTTGGTTGGTAACCCTGCCAGACACGATTTTACCGGTTTTGCTTACGATTCGCGCCTGGTAGAGCCTGGCCAGGTATTTGCTGCTTTGGTAACGGATACCGGCGACGGCCATCGTTATATCACCCAGGCCGTCGAGGCCGGCGCCGCCGCCGTCCTCTGCCAGCATATGCCGGAGCGGCTCCAGGACGGCGTGGCTTACCTGACGGTCGGCAATACCCAGCAAGCGCTCAACGACTATGCGCGCTATATCCTGGCAGCTCGTAAGGTTGAGGTTATCGGCGTGACCGGCAGCCTCGGTAAAACCAGCACAAAGGAAGCAGCCGCGGAAGTGCTCTCGCAGCGCTACGAGGTATTCAAGAGCTATGCCAACTATAACGGCCGTCTTGGGCTGGCTATCACCCTCGGCAAACACGAGCCTGCGCAGCGCCTGGCCGTGCTGGAACTGGCGAGCGATAGCGTAAACGAGATCCGCGACCTGGCGGAAATTACCAGGCCGACGGTCGGCATCGTCACCAACATTAGCGCCAGCCACATTCAGCTCTTTGGCAGCCTCGAACGCATCACGTTTGAAAAGGCCAGGCTTATCCAGGCTTTGCCGGAGACGGGTTATGCCATCCTAAATTATGATGATCCCAGGGTGCGTTCGATGGCAGAGCAGACGCGAGCGCACGTCATCTCGTTCGGCTTGAACGAGGGATTCGACTTGGCCGGCAGTTCGATAAATATCCAACCGGATGGAACAAGCATGACTATCTGCCATGCCGGCCGGCCGCATCAGGTAAGGATCCCGCTGCTCGGCGAGCAGCATGCCTACACCATGTTGGCAGCCAGCGCGCTGGGCATCCTATATGGGCTGAGTTGGGATGAGATAAGCGCCGGCCTTGCCAGTGTGCAGCCGCTGCCCGGGCGCACGCGCCTGCTGGCAGGCATCAATGGCAGCCAGATACTGGACGACAGCTATAACGCCAATCCCACTTCGGCCATCGCTGCTTTGCGGGCTGCGGCCGCGCTGCCGGCGCAACGGCGTTGGTTTCTTTTTGGCGATATGGCTCAACTCGGTGAATACGCGACGGACGGCTATCTGGCGGTCGGCCGGGCGGCTGGGCAGCTCACTGATGTGATGGTGACCAAGGGCGAGCACAGCCAGCTTGCTGCCGAGGAGGCCATCAAACATGGGCTCAATCCTGCGGCCGTGCACGTAACCTATACCGCTCAGGACGCCGCCCGCATTCTGCAGGCGCACCTGCAGCCCGGCGACCTGCTGCTGGTCAAAGGCTCCGCCGAAGCGCGCCTCGAGATGGTTACGCGCGAGCTGCTTGCGGATCCATCGCTGGCTCCGGCGCTGTTACCGCGGCAGAATTCCGGTTGGCGTTCGGTGCGGCTACAGCGGCCCGACCGCCCTACCTGGGTCGAGATCGACCTGGAAGCGATAGCATACAACGTGCGCCGCATCAAAGACATCGTCGGGGCAGGTGTTGCGGTCATGGCGGTACTCAAGGCGGATGGCTACGGCCACGGCGCAGTCAAGGTCGCGCGTACCGCGCTGAACAACGGGGCTGCCTGGCTGGGAGTTGCCTGCCTGGGTGAGGCGCTCGCGCTGCGCAGCGCCGGTATTACAGCCCCGCTCCTGGTTCTCGGCTATACCCCTGCCTGGCAGGCACGCGATGCCGTGCTGAACGACATCACTGTTACCGTGTTTTCAGCGCAAGTTGCTGAAGCCCTGGCGCGTGCGGCGGCCGATCTCGGCCGAACTGCCGCATGCCATGTCAAGGTAGATACCGGCATGGGCCGGCTTGGGCTGATGCCCGAGGAGGTGCTGCTGTTTATGCAGATGCTCCACAAGCTGCCACGGCTGCAGGTCGATGGCATATTTACGCATATGTCATCTGCGGATGAAGCTGACCCCGCCTACACCCTGGGGCAACTGCGCTTGTTCGATGGCGTCCTGGAACAGTTGCAGCGCAGCGCCCTCACGCCCCCGCATATCCATGCAGCCAACAGCGCTGCCCTGCTGCGTTATCCGCAGAGCCGTTATAACCTGGTGCGGCCGGGAATCGCTTTGTTTGGGCTGAATCCTTCATCTGCAGCGGTATTGCCCGCAGATTTCAAGGCTGCCTTGAGCTTCAAATCTCAGATAGCACAGGTCAAGCAGATGCCTACCGGCAGCGCGGTAAGCTACGGCCGCAAATTTACCACCCAACGCCCTTCGCGCATCGCCGTCATCCCGGTAGGCTACGCCGATGGGTTTCGGCGTACACCGCACAACTGGGGCTATGTTCTGGTGCGCGGGCAGCGCGCGCCAATCGTCGGCGCAGTCTGCATGGACCAGACTATGCTCGATGTTACCGATATTCCGCAAGCCTCCCAGGGCGATGAAGTAGTGCTGATTGGGACACAGGGCGGCGAGGTTCTTTCCGTCGATCAGGTCGCCCAGCAACTGGGCACAATAAACTACGAGGTTGTCTCCGAAATCCTGGCACGCGTACCCCGTCTGGTGTAGGTACATACCCAATCCCTTCCCCGCCAAGAAGCCTTTCCGCTCAAGATAGTTGACAAATAAGAACATATGTTCTATACTATAGTAGTATATCACTTGAGGTTGGAGCCATGACTGCTGAGACGAAACTCGCTCTTTTGGGACAGGCGGCACAATACGACCTGTGCGCATCCTGCGGCACGCACGCCAAGCGAACCCTGGATGACATCGGCAGGTGGATCTACCCTGCAGTCATGCCGGATGGCAAGCGCATCAACCTGCTCAAGGTGTTGCAAACCAACGTGTGCGACCAGAACTGTTATTATTGCGCCAACCGCTGCGGACGCGACATCCCGCGCACCAGCCTATTGCCTGAAGAGCTGGCGCGCTCCTTTGACCTGCTGCAGCGCTCGGGGCGCGCGTCGGGGCTGTTCCTGAGCTCGGGATTGTGCGGCAACGCCGGCCGGGCCACCGAAAGGATGCTCGCTACGGTTGAGCTGCTGCGCAAGCGCTACGAGTACCGTGGGTATATCCATTTCAAACTGCTGCCCGGGGTCGATGACGCACTGATTGAGTGCGCGCTGCGCGTCGCTCAACGTGTGTCGATCAACCTCGAAGCGCCCAATGACGCTCGCCTGCACGCACTCTCCGGCACTAAGCATTTTATTGATGACCTGCTTGCTCCATTGCGCAGAGCGCACCAGCTCCGTCAGGAACTGGGAGCTGCTGTCAGCATGACGACGCAACTGGTCGTTGGCGGCGCTGATGAGAGCGATCGCGAAATCCTGTCCACAGCTTCTACTTTGTATCGCCAACTCTCGTTGGCGCGCACCTATTACAGCGCCTTTCAGCCAGTGCCCGATACACCGCTGGAGAACCATCCGCCGACGCCAGCCTGGCGCGAACACCGCCTTTACCAGGCGGATTTTTTGCTTCGCTGCTATGGGTTCCAGTTTCACGAGCTGGTCTTTGACCGGCATGAGCTGCTACCGCGCGCGACGGACCCCAAGACAGCCTGGGCGCTGGCACACCCGGAACGCTTTCCGATGGAGGTAAATCGTGCCGAGGAATCCGAGCTGCTGCGGGTGCCCGGGATAGGCCCCATCTCCGCTCGGCGCCTGTCCGCCTGGCGCCGCAAGGGTGCCATCCGCGAGTTAACCCAACTGGAGTTGGCGGGCGCAGATGCAAACCGAGCAGCGCCATTCATCCTGCTGAACGGACACAGCCCAAGCAGGCAATTGCCCCTGTGGGAGCAAAGCGCACTGGAATAAGCCCCGGCTTGCGATATACCCAAAGGGCGCCGCCCATATACGACAGGGGAACGTAGATGTATATCCAGCTCCTCAACAAAAGTATAGCCGCCCTGCGGCCACTCGAAATGAACACTGGCCATCGCCCCCAACAAATGGGTTTTCCGCACCCACGCCATGGTGCTGTTCGTCTAACCTCACCATGTTAATAGAGTATCTACTTTGACTTGCGCATTTGTAATGTTTAGCTTACTATAGAAGGACTTTGTTCTTGACATTCATATCCATCTTGTTTATGATGTTCATATAGTTAGATAACCGCATATTGAACCGCCGAATGCAAAGCAGCGGGGGACCCAATTCCGGGGCCAATCGGCAGAGATGCCGTAGGGCGACTTTTTCCGTCCGAGCCCGACAGCTAACCTCGCAGGCGTTGAAAAAGGACACCAGAATCTGGCATGGTGGCCTTTTTTGTTGTCTTGAATCATTGCATTGAGTTATGATACTGCCGCCTGCCCACTAATGGAGGAAGCCTGATGACCAAGGAAGGACACTCCAGTCCTGACCACCGCGCATTCGTACCGGGAGAACTCCCCCTTTCCGTGATACACGAGCTCGAGTCAGGAGGAGGCTCCGCTGACCGTGTATTGCTGGTTGTGCAGTCCGACTTGGCGCCTGACGGCACATTCGGCGAGCAATGGCTGCTGATCGATGAGCGGGAATTATGGGTAATCGATTACAACAAAGAAGCTACTACGGTACGTTACCGGATTCTGCTCGATAGAATCCAGTCTGCTAGAGTCGAGCGATGCGTCGGCAATGGGCTGATAGAGATCACCGTTGATGAGCAGCCTCAGGTACTGCTGCACTATTCGAATGAGCTCACCAACCGCTTCGGCCGTGTCGCTTATTACCTCAAGACTCGCGCAGAGGAAGGCCCAGAGACGCCCATTCCTGACCCGGATGCCGACAGCCACCGTTGCCTGACGTGCGGGCGCCTGCTGGTGGATACCTCCTCCAAGGTATGTCCGAATTGTGTCCAACGCGGTAAAATCGCAAAGCGGCTTGTCGCCATCGCCAAGCCTTATTGGGGGGGCATTTTTGTCATCCTCGGATTCCTTCTAGTTGGAGTTATCCTCGACTTGGTGCCGCCTTATCTGACGCGCATCCTGATTGACGACGCACTGGGCCCAGACGGCGGCACGCGCAAGCTGTTATATGTTGTGCTGGCGTTGTTAGCAGTGCGTGTGTTACGCGTGCTGGTGACCATCGGCAGCAACCTGTCCACGATCAATGTCAGCTCGCGTTTCACCTCGTATATCCGCGACCAGTTATTTGCGCATGTCAAGAACCTGCCGATCGAGTATTTCGACAAAAACCAGATCGGCCGTCTGATGACGCGCATCAACACGGATACTTCAGAGCTGCAAGGGCTCGTATCACAAATCACCACGTTTATCCTGGATATGCTGCTGGTGGTTGGTATTGGAATCGCG
>JAJFUJ010000097.1 GCA_021372475.1 Chloroflexota bacterium
CGGCGGGAATACCTCCCGCCAGGTGTCGTTGATTCAGGATTTTGGCGCCACCATACTATGTTCCACACCTTCCTATGCGCTGTTTCTGGCGGAAGCAGCCCAGGAGATGGGTATTGACCTCGCCAAGTCATCGCTGCGCGCGGGTTTCTTTGGCGCCGAACCCTGGACAGAGGCGATGCGCCACGAAATCGAACAGCGTCTTGGCATTCAAGCTTTTGATATCTATGGACTCTCCGAGATCATCGGCCCAGGCGTCAGTTCGGAATGCCAGCGGCATATGGGGCTGCATATTAACGAGGATGTATTTCTGCCGGAAGTTATCGACCCATCGACAGGCAAGCCGTTGCCATGGGGAGAGCGCGGTGAGTTAGTCATTACTACCCTGACAAAGGAGGCGCTGCCGCTCCTGCGTTATCGGACGGGCGATATTACTCGGTTGATCCCTGCAAGCTGCACCTGCGGCCGCACAACCATGCGCATGGAAAAAGTTAGCGGCCGCACGGATGATATGCTCATTATTCGCGGAGTTAATGTCTTCCCGACGCAAATTGAGGAGGCTTTGCTGCATATACAAGGTGTAGAGCCGCACTATCTTATCATTGTCGACCGGCAACGAAATGTGCTGGATACCCTTGAGGTCTGGGTAGAGGTTTCTGCAAGCACCTTTTCTGACAAGCTCGGGCATCTGACCGACATGCAGCGCACCATAGAGGCCGAGCTGTACGAAATCCTAGGGATTAACGCCCACGTAAAGTTGGTAGAACCGAATTCCATCGAAAGAAGCACTGGCAAAGCCAAAAGAGTAGTCGACCGCCGCGATGTGTATAATACCAGGGTATAGACATAGACATGCTCTGATTCTGCGCGCCACAGGTGCTGCAATGGCCGTCTGTCTTTGGACTACACTAACTGCCATTGCGCAGTAAAACGGATTTTAAGCATTCAACAGTTCAGGTTATTGGACACTCATGGCGCGAAGCATTCTGGCTGTAAACCGAGTGGAACGATGGGCAAGCCCTCGGTAAAGGAGTTAATATGCAAGTAACGCAGGTATCAGCATTTCTGGAAAACCGGCCGGGGCGTTTGTTATACTTACTTAACGTGCTGGCCGATGCGCAGGTAAATATTATTGCGCATAATATCGTGGATGCTTCGGATTTCGGTATTGTGCATCTGCTGGTGAGTGATCCTGAGCAGGCTCTCGCAGCGATGCGGGCCGCCGGGTTGACGTGCTCCTCGAGCGAAGTGTTGATCGTGGCAGTGCCGGATGAACCTGGCGCTTTTGTGCACAAGATCCTGATGCCATTGGCTCAATCGGGCGTGAATATAGAATACAGTTATGCTTATGCCACGCCAGAGACGCACGAAGCTCGTATCGTGCTCAAGCTCTCAGACCTCACTCAAGGCAAAAAAATACTAGCCCAGCTAGAAAGATAACTCCATCAAACTGGGCTAGTGCGCACCTAGTCCTTATGGCTCAGGGGTGTTGGTGGGTACCTGCGCATTCGGCATGCGTTGCAGCAAGTTAACATAACGGGTCTGAGCCATCGCATAAAGCTGCGAAGCGAATTGAGCCTGTGCTAATTCCGCAGAGTGCTGAAAATCCATCAGGGCGTCTGGCAGTTCATTGCGCATTTCGCGGATTCCTCCACGAATGTAATATGCCCGTGCGTTATCGATATTGAGCGCCAGCAACTCATCTATCGTTTGGCTGGCATAATCCAACTCGTTCATATTATAGTATGCTTGAGCTAAGGCCTCTAAGACTCCTTCATGGCTGCCCATAATGTTTTCGGCAGCCTTTGTCATCGACCTGGCCTCAGTCGTACGCCCTTTGATAGTATATAATGCTGCCAAATAGATTTGCGGATCAGCATTGGCATACACCGGGGCCATCTGCTGAGGAGTGCCCACGGCTTTCGTAGTTGGAGTAACACGCACTTCGGGAGGAGTCAGGGTCGCTGCTGACTCATACTCTAGAATTGCGGCATCATAATTCTGTGCCTGAAGGTAACCTTCCGCTTTGGTGATATGGTCAAGGGCTTCTTTAAAAGCCGGGGGTGGACCAGCAAAGCGGTCAACTAAGATATAAACTACGACTAAAACAATAATTGCGACACCCGCTGTGATCCCGGTGCTGATATAACGCCGTTTATTCCTGGCTGCGAGAACAACATCGATATACCACCACCATTTATCCTCAGGAGGATTTTCCTGGGCTCGCACTTCTGCTAGCCCGCCGCTAGGCTTGAGTTCTTTGTTGATTTTTGCGGTAGAGGCCCTAAGCAGCGAATCCGCTGATTCCAGGCGAGTCAACTCTGCGCGAATATCAACATGGTCAGTCTGAAGCTTGGTAACCGCCTCTTCGATTTGATCTCGAAGCCGGAATACCTCTAGGACTGCCTGCCCCTTTCCCTTGGGGTTAGCGACGCCAATTTCATAACTGCGCAGCATTTCGCGTAATGCTGTTGCTGAGGTACGTGTAGCCGAGGTTTGTACCATTGACACTTTAGTATCTCCTTTACTGAAAAAACACGCCCACAACCCAAAGGCTGCGGGCGTGGGTTGTTAACACACGCATTGGATGAGATACATCAGCCGCTTGTCGAGATAGTCTTCTTGACGATATTCAAGCGCAGCAGTGCATTATCATAAGTAGATTTATTCCCGGATTTCTGAGCTAACTCGGAAGCTTTGGTAAAGTCATCAAACGCTTCTTTAGCCTTATTAGCTTTCTCGTAGATGAGGCCGCGCTCATAATAGGCATCCTCATAGTTGGGGGATGTCTTGATGAGCAATGTATACGTTTCCTCAGCCTTGGTAATATCGTTGGCGTATTCATACGCTTTGCCGAGTGTCATAAGGTACTTGCGACGATCCTTCATGACATTTTGAGCATCGGTTAACGTGGTCTTGGATTCTGCCTCTTTGCCCTGTTTTTCAAGAACGACGCCGTAATAAGTCATCGCCTCGCCATAGTTCTTCAGGGTGCGCATTGCTGACTGCAGTTCTTTCGCGGCATTATCCAGTTCACCACGTTCCATATATTTTTGGGCATTAACGAAATAGGTATTAGCCCTAGCCTTTACGTTACCCGGCCCCCAGAGCCTGATAGAGACAAAGGCTACAATAACCAGTACCACCACCACGATGGGCACTGCGATTAACGTAGTCTTGAGTCGCTTTTTCTTTGCGGCATAATATGGGATATCAATAAACCAGTACTTGAGGTCTTCTGGCGGGTTGCGTTGTTTTCTGGCGGCAGCCAGTCCACCTGTCTTCTTGAGTTCTTCTTCAATAAGAGCAACCTGTCGCGTGATAATGAGATCACAGGTCTCAATGCGGGTTTCCTCGGCCTTCAGGTTTAGCCCCTGCTCAACAAGATGCTGATACTCCTCACCCACCTGGTCGCGCAGAGCAAATACATCCAGAACCTTTTCCTGCTTGCCCTTAAGGTTGACGACATCAATTTCTAGCTGATGAAGCATCTCACGCAGCTTGGTGCCGGCTGTTGCACCGATGACGTTTTCAACCACTCCCTTTGGCATATTCCCCTCCGTAAAAACTCAATTTGAGCTCTATCACTGATAGTCGCCGGCAACACTGAAACAATTTAGTTTATATTATGTTGTATCCCCAGAGGTGTCAAGTAGTGCAATAAAGATGTTATTATCAAATGAAAATGTCACCAGTAATTATTCAGTGAAAATGTCACCATATGAAAACAGCGCTGGTGGCAATGGCAACTAAGAACACGCCTGTTCATTTGATGAGCTTGGTGCCAGATACCTCACCATGTATAATAGAATACACTCTCAATGGAGAACGCAAAATGAGGATTGCCATTACCGGAGGCCGGGGACAACTGGGCTGCGCGTTGCACGAGCGTAACCAAGGTAATGAGTTGCTGCTGGTTGACCTGCCTGAGCATGATATCACCAGCCTGAGTGCCATGGTATCTCTGCTGCAGCAGTTTTCCCCGGACGTTATTATCCATACCGCGGCTATGACGGATGTCGATGGCTGTGAAAAAACGCCGGATATCGCTTACAAGGTGAATGTAGTTGGCACCCGCAATATTGTTTCGGCTGCGCTGTTAATTGGCTGTCCGGTGGTTTATATCAGCACCGATTACGTTTTTGACGGCACAAAAAGCCAACCCTATTGGGAATACGACGATCCCAATCCACTTTGCGTCTATGCGCGTACAAAATGGATGGGGGAGCAGCTCGTTCGCCAGCATCTGGCCCGCCACTATATCGTCCGCATCGCCTGGCTCTACGGCGCCGGTCCACGTAATTTCGCCCAGACGGTCCTGCGCTTAGCGCGCGAGCGCGGTACAATGACAATGGTCACCGATGAAAAAGGTTCGCCTACCTTTGCCAATGATGTGGCCGATGCACTCTATACCCTCATAACGCTGCCTGCATATGGTATTCATCACCTGCCTAATTCCGGAATATGCTCCCGTTACGAATGGGCTAATAAGATTCTCGAGCTGGCGGGTATCAGTAAGGCAACGGTGAATCCCGGCAGCGATTATCAACGCCTGGCCAGAGTGCCCAAATCGGTCGAGTTGGGCAACTATATGAGCGCTAATCTAGGTATCGTTATGCGTCCCTGGCAGGAGGCGTTGAGTGAGTATCTCCACAGAGGTTGAGCTGAACGCCCCACTGGCGTCAGTCATTATTCCTAACTGGAATGGTATCAAGCTACTGCGCCCATGCCTGGATTCGCTGAGGAAGCAAACGCTCAGTCCTATCGAGATTATTATAGTGGACAACAACTCGGCCGATAATTCGGTCGAGGTATTGCGCACCGAGTATCCTGACGTTGTGACTCTCGCTTTGAGCACAAATAAAGGTTACACGGGTGGATGTAATGCGGGAATCTATGCAGCGCGCGGTCGCTATTTAGTGCTCTTGAATAATGATACGGAGCTTGACCCTCGTTGGTTGGAGGAACTGGTCCACTGTTTGAGTTTGCACCCAGAGGCAGGCATAGCTACCTCGAGAATCATGCTTTTTGACCAACGGCAAACCCTGAATGCCGCCGGAGATACCTTTGGGAGAGACGGCTTACCCGATTCGCGCGGTGTTTGGCAGCCATATAGCCAAGCATATGCAACTGAGGGTTACGTTTTTGGCGGCTCGGGCGGTGCGATGGCATTGAGGCGTGAGATGCTGGCCGAAACAGGGCTGTTCGATGAATCTTTTTTTATGTGGTGCGAGGATGTTGACCTGAGTTGGCGCTGCCAATTGCTAGGTTGGAAATGCATCTATGTGCCCGACGCGGTGATCTACCATCACCTTTCGGCCACTGGAGGCGGCGCGTTATCCAGCTATTATGTCGGGCGTAATACCCTATGGGTCATTGCGCGCAATCTACCGCCAACCCTTTACAAACGCTTCTGCAAGTCAATATGGGCTGCGCAATGGCATATTTTCACTGCTTCTTTACGTTCGTGGCGAGGCAAGTCCGCTCGAGCGCGCATACGCGGCCAGTTCGCCGGATTACTCTCTATGAGGCGTTGGCGTGAATATAACAGGGAGTTGATGCTCAGGCGCCGCGTTACTGACGAGTACCTGGAATCAATCTTATCATAAGGAGCTGTGGGAATGGGCAGCGTCTATCTTTCCGTGGTTGTCCCTTGCTATAACGAGGAAGAGAACCTGCTGCATGGCGCGCTTGAAGAAATGGCTGCCTATCTCACCGCCCAGTCATTTAGCTGGGAGGTCATTGTTTCTGACGACGGTTCCACGGATCACAGCCGTGAGGTCATCAAGCAGCGCATCAGTGATAAACCGGGATTCAGCTTGCTGGAGAATCCGCACGGGGGCAAGCCCAGCGCCGTGTGGTATGGTATCCAAGCGGCGGTTGGCCAGTTTGTGCTATTTACGGATATGGATCAGTCCACACCGCTCAACCAATTCGATAAGCTCAAGCCGTTACTCGATGCCGGCTATGATGTGGTCATTGGCTCGCGCGGTACAGAGAGGGAGAATTTCCCGCTTTACCGCCGCGTCGGCTCCGCCGTCTTCCGCTCATTTAGGCGGTTATTTATCCTGCGGCATATTTCTGATACACAATGCGGCTTCAAAGCTTTTAAAATAGATGCCGCACGGGCTGTATTCCCTCAACTGGAGGCGTTACAGACCAAGCCCCAAGCCAAGGGGTGGCAGGTTACAGCATTCGATGTCGAGCTGCTTTATTTATCCGAGCGCGCAGGTTATCGTATCGCCGAGGTAGTCGTGGAGTGGTCAAACCGCGATTTCGCATTGAACAAAAACAAGAGCTACTGGCGCGAATCCCGCCACATGGCAGACCAGATATTCAGGATACTGCTGCGTCGAATGCGTAGGGGCTAAACGCCCGACACTGCAGATCGCGGAACGACGGCACCTCAAAGGCTAGTAGTTTAGGATATAAGCATTAAAAATAATACGGTATTTAGTTTATTCCAGCCACTATATCCAAACTAATAACTAAATACTGTAGTTAAGGAGTATTATGAACGAAAAAGTACTTATCGGCGTTGCCTGGCCCTACGCCAATTCGCCCTTTCACCTAGGGCACCTGGCGGGTGCCTACATCCCGCCGGATATCCTCGCCCGGTATCACCGTATGCGCGGCGACCAGGTGCTGATGGTCTCAGGCTCGGATACCCATGGTACTCCTGTCACACTGGCAGCGGAGCAGCAAGGGGTTTCACCCAGTGCTATCGTAGGTAAATATCACCAGAGTTTTATCGATTCGCTGCTTGGCCTGGGCATCTCGTTTGACCTATTTACCCATACGGATACCGAAAACCATTGGCGCGTGACGACCGATGTGTTTGGACGCCTGCTGGCCAATGGCTATATCTATAAGGACACGATGCAGGCCTTTTATGATGTGCAGGCTAAACGGTTTCTGGCTGACCGGTATGTTGAAGGCATCTGCCCGTTTTGCGGGTTCAGCGGTGCGCGCGGCGATCAATGCGACGCATGCGGCAAACCTTTGGACGCACTCCAACTCATTGAACCGCATAGCAAGTTGACCGGCTCAGTACCAGAGATCCGTGATACTGAGCACTTTTTTCTGGACCTTGCCCAGTTCAACGAACCACTCAAGCAGTGGGTGTCGGGTAAAACCTATTGGCGTCCAAGCGTCCTCAACTTTACTTTGAATATGCTGAATGAAGGACTGCATGCCAGAGCCATCAGCCGTGATATAGACTGGGGCATCCCTGTCCCGGTCGCTGGATATGAGCATAAGCGTATCTATGTTTGGTTTGATGCTGTGATAGGCTATCTTTCCGCTAGCATCGAATGGGCAGCGCTGCAAGGTGAGCCGGATGCCTGGCGGCTTTGGTGGGATCCAAAGAGCGCGGGAAGATCATATAACTTTATCGGCAAGGATAATATCTTTTTCCACACCCTCATTTGGCCGGCCATACTAATGGGGTACGGCGGCCTAAAACTGCCGTACGATGTGCCCGCTAACGAGTTCCTTACTCTGGAAGGCAAAAAGCTCTCCTCCAGCCGCAACTGGGCTGTTTGGGCCCCTGATTATCTGAGCCGTTACGACCCGGACCCGCTGCGTTACTGCTTGACGGTAGGCGCGCCTGAAACCTCCGATATGGATTTCACATGGCAGAGCTTTTTCGACCACAACAATAATGAATTGGTCGGCACCTGGGGCAACCTAGCTAACAGGATGTTGACTTTCTGTTATAGAAATTTTGAGCAGCATGTCCCCATACCCGGTGAGCTGGAGCCCGCCGACAACGAAATAATCAATTTGGTTGAAGGCTCGTTCGACGAAATTGGTATGGAGATCGACCAATGCCACTTTCGCAGCGCTTTGGTCAAGGTGATGGCCCTGACGCGCGAGGTAAACCGCTATCTGGATGCTGCTGCGCCCTGGAAGGAAATCAAGGTGAATCGCGAGCGCACTGCCACCGTGTGCTATGTCACCCTGCGGGTAGTCGATTCGCTCAAAACTTTATTCTTACCCTTTCTGCCGTTTTCGAGTCAGGCGCTGCATCGGATGCTGGGGTACGAGGATGATTTGTTTGGTATACAACAGGTATCGGAATTTGCTGAATCGACCCGTTCTCATCTTGGATTAACCTACCAGGGGAACCAGAATGGCGACCGCTGGGTCCCCAGCACGCTCAAACCCGGGCAAGCGCTGCGCGAGCCTAAACCGCTGTTTCGTAAACTGGATGCAGAGATCGTTGCCCAGGAAATCTCCCGCTTAGGTAAACCAGCCGACTAGCAACACCGGAGAGTGAAAATGCGTACATTGGCAAGCAAACGGGAACGCCTGGTTTTGGGGATAATCCTTATTACGTATCTCGTGCTGGGCACTCTGTATGCGGTCAAGACGCCAATCTGGCAGGTGCCTGATGAACCGGCGCATTATAACTATGTGCGTTACATCGTTGAAAATCGATCACTGCCGGAGC
The DNA here is from genome assembly GCA_021372475.1 of Chloroflexota bacterium. Taxonomy (GTDB): domain Bacteria; phylum Chloroflexota; class Anaerolineae; order UBA1429; family UBA1429; genus JAJFUJ01. Next base: position 8,453 of record JAJFUJ010000097.1, read on the forward strand.
TGGTACAGGGAGATTTCCCAGCCGAGTGGCTTTCTGTGCTAAAGATGTTCAAGTTCGAAGGGATGTCGATCGACCGAGTCAAGTACGAATCGCATCAGCCTCCACTCTATTACCTCTTGGCTGCGCCGGTTTACTGGCTTGCGGCAGCTCTGGGATTACAGGTGCCGCTCGTGTTGCGTCTCTTTTCATTAGTTATCGGTGCATTTGCGTTATGGTTTAGCTATCGGTTGGTGCGGAGCATTTTCCCTGATGAGCCGCTGCTTGCCTTGGGCACAGCCGGCTTCATGGCAACTTTGCCGATGCATCTTACCATGGCAATGGGCATTAATAACGACGTGTTGGTCGAGTTAATCCTAGCGCTGGTGGTCGGGCAGGTGGTGCAGAAAAAGTTCTCAGAGTGGACTTGGAAACGGGCACTTTTGCTGGGAATCCTGCTTGGATTAGCGCTGTTGACCAAATTGCAGGCCTATGTTGCCGTGGTTATCATCCTGGCAGCGCTGGTATGGGATGCGGTTACCGCGGGGAAAACGCCGGGCGAGCGCTCCTCAGGCAAACTCATTGGCTTAGCCTGCATCATCTTTGGCGTCGCGCTCATCATTGTGCTGCCCTGGTTGGTGCGCAATGCTCGGGTGTATGGGATAACGGATATTCTGGCGCAAAAACGGCAAGCTGAAGTGGCCTCAGGCCAGTTAACGACTTCTGCATATATTAAACAAATCGGCCTCAAAGCATATGCGCTTGCATTTGCAAAGACAACCTTCACAAGCTTTTGGGGACAGTTCGGCTGGATGGGTGTTGTGCTTCATCCACGCTTTTATTATGCGGCGGGCTTGCTATCGGGATTGGCTGGAGTGGGATTTATCCTTTTATTAGTGCGCCAGATAAAAAAGCATACGCCAGTTGATACCTTAACCCGCCGTGGATTGTTCATCCTGTTGGTTTGGGGCATAGCCACCCTGCTGGGGTATCTTTGGTATAACACGCAGTTTGTGCAATTCCAGGGCAGATACTTGTTTCCGGCTATAGTGCCGCTTGGACTGGCGTTCACGCTGGGGTTTCGTGAGCTCTTTCGGGGCAAACAAAATGTCCCATTGGCGGCTGTAGGTGGCGTTGTCCTGGTATTGATAGTCGACGGGATAATAGGCAAGAATCTAAAACTCTTTAGCACTGTGATGTGTGCCGTCACTGCACCGCTGCTCATACTCGGTAAACGGCTGGAGAACAGGCTGCCGGGCATTGTGCTGGCTGCAGTCAATCTATTGTTTGCTGTGTTCAGCCTTTACTGCCTGTTTGCTTATATTGTTCCGGAACTCTCAATATAAAGTTTCTAGTTTTCTATTCATAAAGAAAGGCGAGACCGCATGCGGTCTCGCCTTTTTACTTGGCTAGAGCTTAGTACATCATGCCAGGGCCGCCGGGGCCGCCACCTTGCTGGGGGGCCGGCTTTTCTTTTTCCGGGATATCCGTGATCAGCGCCTCAGTAGAAAGGATCATCGCGGCGATTGAAGCGGC
>JAJFUJ010000103.1 GCA_021372475.1 Chloroflexota bacterium
ATCTCTGTTGAGGACGAGACACAGCGCTACCCGATACGGTTATTTGCGCATGGCGAGCCATATAAACTGTGGGGCTTGATTGATTCGGACATTCATCTCTTTACCACGGAGGGTGCGCCGGTCAGCATTTTCGGCACCGACCGTCTTGGGCGCGACCTTTTTTCGCGGATTATCTATGGCTCGCGGATCTCCCTCACGATCGGTCTTTTGGGAGTCTTTATGAGCTTTATACTGGGGCTGATAATAGGTAGTGTCTCAGGATACTTTGGCGGAGCGGTCGACAATATTATTCAACGGGTCATCGAGTTCATCCTCTCGATACCGACCATCCCGCTCTGGATGGCTTTGTCAGCGGCTATCCCCAGGGATTGGGGGGTTACCAAAACGTATTTCTTCATAACCATCATCCTGTCGCTGGTGTCATGGTGCACCCTGGCTCGCCAGGTGCGCGGCAAAATACTTTCGCTGCGTGACGAAGACTTTGTAACGGCGGCCCGGCTGGCTAATGTGAGTGAGACGCGCATTATGTTTGGCCATCTGCTTCCCTCTTTTACAAGCCACCTGATCGTCTCATTGACGCTGCAGATTCCCAGCATGATTTTGGGTGAAACCTCATTGAGTTTTCTTGGCCTTGGTATGCAGCCCCCCGCTGTGAGCTGGGGCGTGCTGCTTCAGGATGCGCAAAATATTGTGACAATTGCGCAAACTCCCTGGAAGTTGATCCCGGTGGTGTTTGTCGTCGTCACAGTGCTGATGTTCAACTTCTTGGGGGACGGCCTGCGTGACGCAGCCGACCCGTACTGATTCTCAAAGGAAAAGAGCCATGAGCAATGCACAGAGCGCGCAAAGTGTTCTGGAGATCAAGGATCTCAAGACGTACTTTTTCCTGGATGAGGGTGTTGTCAAAGCGGTGGATGGCGTTTCACTTACTCTCGAACGTGGCAAAACCCTGGGCGTGGTGGGGGAATCAGGTTGTGGCAAGAGTGTGACGGCGCAGTCGATCCTCCAGATCGTGGGCTCCGGCAGCCGAATTGTAGATGGCGAGATCCTCTTTAGCCGCGAACAGCAACCATTGGACCTGGTGCAATATGGGGCGACAAGTGAAGAACTCCGGCAAATCCGTGGCGCTAGCATCTCTATGATCTTCCAGGAACCATCCAGCGCTTTCTCTCCCGTGTACACGAGCGGGAAACAGATCGCGGAAGCCCTTACCTGCCACAGGAGAGTGTCATCTAGTGAAGCCCGCACCCAGGTTGTGGAGTTGCTGCGCACGGTGGGTATTCCGTTGCCTGAGCAGCGTTTCGATGCTTATCCTTTTGAGCTATCGGGGGGCATGCGACAACGAGCCATGATCGCGATGGCTCTGATTTGTAATCCCACTATTTTGATTGCCGATGAGCCTACAACTGCCCTTGATGTAACGATTCAAGCCCAGATTCTCGACCTGATGAAGCGACTTCAGCGTGACTTGGGCATGTCCATTATGATTATTACGCACAATATGGCAGTCATTGCCGAGATGGCGGATACGGTGGCTGTCCTCTATCTGGGAAAGGTAGTCGAGAGCGCTCCGGTATGGGATCTGTTCGATAATCCGCAGCACCCATATACCCAAGCTCTCTTGAGATCCATTCCTATGGTCGAGGGCGAAGTTCAGGAGCGTCTCGAGTCAATTGAAGGGGGCGTGCCTGATCCCTATCATCTGCCGGTCGGCTGCCGATTCCATCCACGTTGTAAACACTTTATGCAAGGGGTATGTGACCAGCAGGAACCTGCTCCCGTCCGGGTAACGCCGGAGCACATTGTCAGTTGCTTTTTAGTGGGGAGGGAGCGATGATGGCTGGTTCGGTTCTTTTAGACGTGCGGAATCTTAAAAAAAGCTATCCAGTACAAAAGGGCTTCCTCAAACGCGTGGTTGGTTATGTAAGGGCTGTCGATGATGTCAGTTTTCAAGTCAATCAGGGCGAGACGCTGGGGCTGGTTGGCGAATCAGGCTGTGGTAAAACCACGGTAGCTAGGTGTATTCTACGAGCAGTCGAACCTTCTGCTGGCCAGACCTTTTTTCGCGTTGATGACAAGATGATTGATATCACGAAAGCAGACAAACGTGAACTGAGGATTGTGCGCCAGAATTGTCAGATGATCTTCCAGGATCCTTATTCTTCGCTTAATCCGCGCAAGAGGGTGCGCGATATTATCGGCGAGCCCCTGTTTGTGAACGGAGTTGCCCTGGGTAAAGCCCTGGATGAAAGAGTAGCCCAGTTAATGCACGCGGTAGGGCTGCCATCTGAGTACATGATTCGGTATCCACACGCGTTCTCGGGCGGTCAGCGCCAGCGTATTGGGATCGCTCGTGCGCTTGCGCTAAACCCCAAGCTTATCATCTGTGACGAACCGGTTTCCGCCCTCGATGTCTCTGTACAGGCGCAGATGCTGAACCTGTTGAAGGACTTGCAAGACGAGTTTGGCCTGACATACATTTTCATCTCCCATGACCTGGGCGTGGTGCGCCATGTCAGCGATCGGGTCGCGGTTATGTACCTGGGGCGGCTCGTTGAGATCGCATCAAGTCGCGAGCTCTTTAGGCGGCCTTTACATCCGTATAGCCAGGCACTATTAGCTGCGGCACCTAAACCTCACCCAAAATATCGAGGCGAGATCAAAGTCCTTGAGGGCGAGGTCACGAATCCACCTGTGGGAGTCAAAGGCTGTCTGTTCCGAGACCGCTGTCCATCCTGCTGCGATTCTTGTGCGGAGGAGTATCCTCCTTTGCGCAATGTGGGCAGTGAAGCGGAACCGCATCTAGTCGCTTGCCACCTGGCGGACCAGCCTGACCCAGTGGAAGAGGAAATAGAGGAATGATGTTCAGTCACGCACAATTGCCGAAAGAAAACGGGTGAACAGTCTCAAACGGTTCCGTGCCTGCATGTAATATGAGCCGGTTGACCATGTGCCCGTGATTTTTGGAGGTGCTTGGCCTGAGACGTTATATACCGTACACCGACCATTCGGAGCCGCCTGATATCTCTTTGGCCAACCACTGCTACTATATGGAAAAGCTCCTTAAGGTATGCGAAGGCTAGAACTTGGCATTTCCTCGGCTCCTCGTAAAAGGTTGATCCTTCCTGGCCATGCCCATTCACAACAACGTTGGAAAGAGCGTTAAAACGGCTTGCCAACAGGCAATGGGGTGCTTGTTTTATGGCCTGCTGATGCGCTTAGGCAACTGCAGGATGCCGGCATTTTGGTGAACCCTATTATCAATGAATCGAACCTCGAGAGGCGCGCCTGACCTCAATGGCGAAGAATTCTGCCGTTATGTATAATGGTGGCTATCAGTTGTGCCGATAGCGCTTTTCGGAGTATGCTCATGCAAGAGCCAACATGTCTGATGCTGGGAGTATTAATCGTTATTGCATTTATAGTTATGATGCTGGTGATTGCCTGGATAGGGGGCAGGTCAGTTGATGTTCTGGTTGGCCAAAAAACTCGTGCTCTTGACGAGATTCTCCGCACCGGGGATGTGCCAGTGAGTTGGCGCCAACCTCATGTCAAGCGCGTTGCGCATATGCGCGATGCGGCACGAGTCCACGAGATTAAAAGTCGCGCCAAAGCCGATTACCTTCATAAGCTCACTGGGTTACAAAGTTACGTACAAAAGACCACGCTGGTAGCGGATGAAGAGACGCGTGAATCTGTGCTTCAACAGTTAGCATCAATCCAATCATCTTGGGAGGTCAAAGACGCTGATGAGTTTTGAACCCGTTCCTCCCCAGAAACTAAAGCTTGCAGATATATTACCTTATCTCTTAATGGCCGTATCGGGATTGCTGGCAGTTGTGATCTTATTACTAATGCGGTCGCTGATCCTGGCCATCTTATTTGCTACCCACGTGAATGTATGGGCATGGGGTGCTATTGATAAATTTAGTTTTATACTGTTAGCTGTATTATGGCTTGTTTTTGTTCTATTTAGCCATCACTATTATGAGCGTGGGCTTGAGCAACATTTATTATGGCCAAGATTCTGGAAAGTATCAGGAATTGAGGTACTTGTTATTACATTGATATTGATCTGTCTTATTATCGTCACTTGAGTTATGTGTTCCAGTATACTAAAGGTATATAGGATTAAGTCTATATTAAACTACTTTTTCTAATTTTTTACTTCTTTACGTTCTACTTTACTCATATTTTTCTATAATCTGAATATTGGCTTATAACTTACGCATATATATAGTTGGTTGTCCCCCTCGCAGGAGCCTGGTTCGTTTCTACTCGACTAGAAGATGCTGCCACTTCTATCATTAACGAGATACACCGAACTGGCCTTCCTTCGTTTGACGCCCCTGCCTTTCGCGCCTAATATCGAGGTCGCGATTCGTCCCAGGAGGAAAACGGTATGCAGCCAGTGATCGCTATTCACGGTGGAGCAGGGGATATCCCGGATGAGCTGGTCGCCGGCCACGCCCAGGGGGTGCGCCGCGCAGCCGTTATAGGCCTGGATTTGCTGAATCAGGGTGCTAGCGCCGAGGACGCGGTCGAAGCTGCTATCCGCTACATGGAAGATGACGAGACCTTCGACGCCGGCCGGGGTTCCTTCCTGAACCAGGACGGCGATATTGAGCTCGATGCTTCCTTTATGGAAGGCCGCGATCTGGATGCCGGTGCGGTGGCGGGTGTGCGCGATATCGCCAATCCCATCAGCCTGGCTCGCCTGGTGATGAAGAGCGAG
>JAJFUJ010000120.1 GCA_021372475.1 Chloroflexota bacterium
GTATCCCTGGGAGGTCATCGTCATGTCGGCGCCCATCCGTGCGAGACCGCGCTGCACCGCCGGATCATCCGCGCGGCCGTAGCGTACCAGGCACTCTAAAATAGCATGATTATCGCACAAAACCGAGCCCCATACGGGCGTAGTACCGCGAAAACCAATGCCAAAAGACGCAAAACGACCGCTCGGTTCCTGGTGCGCCAGCATTTGATCCAATAAGCGTTCAATTGCCGGATCGTCACCGCCTTGCACGCCCATATCAGCCAGCAGGTTGAGCGTATTGGGCGCGAAATCCGGCCGATTATGTCCCCGCACCGGCACGCTCTCCCAATCGGGCAGCAGTGCGATGAGCGACCTGACTTGCACATCGTCCAGCAGCAGGCGGCGCATCTCGGGCAGCAAATCCTCCTGCTCAGCGCCAGCCAATCCTTCGCGCAGCATCAGGGAACGCACGGTCGCATCGCCAGAATCCCACAACCAGAGACGCGGATCCGCTCCCAGCAATGTGACCCATTCTTCAGTTGCAAAGGATGGTCTCATCGGCACTCGCCCCCGCTGCTAGCTGTAACTCCCGAGCTGTTTGGCTAACCTGACAAACTCGCGGAATTCGTCCAGGCTGACGCTATCTGGCACCGAGTGGTCGGAGCTAATCACATAGCCCCCGCTCACCTTCATCCCCGGGATAACTCGCCGCATCTCTTCCCATAATGCCTCTGGATCGGTATAGAGTACGGCATTCAGGCCGCCGTGAAACGCCAAGCGGTCGCCGTAACACTGCTTGAGCGCCAGCGGGTTCATGCCGGCCTTGACCTCGAGCGGATTGAGCATATCGATGCCGGCATCGATCAGATCCGGCACAAACGGGTTGACATCGCCGCAAGAGTGCAGGGCCACCTTAATCCCCTTGGCGTGCGCCCAATCGGCTGCTTTCTTGTGCGCGGGTTTGACAATCTCGCGGTACACTCGCGGCGAGAAGAACTGCGACTGCTTGTAGCCCATATCGTCAGGCCAGCGAATCTCATCGAAGGTGTACCCAGCTTCCCATACCATATCGTAAAGCGCGAGGTCGAGATCAAGCATGGTGTCGATCATATCCTTGATCCACTCGGGGTTCTCAATCAGCGCCATCAACACACGCTCGGTCCCGACAAACCATGAGTGAGTCACATCGAATCCGAACCAGAATCCCGCCGAAATCCAGGCGCCCTGGGCGCGCCATTTGGGATAGTTCTTCTGCAGGTGCGCCCAGTCGATTCGGTCGCGGCTGGGGGCCATCCGCTCTTTGGCACGTGCCCATGAATCGGGATCGGTCACGGTGAAATCCATAAATTGCGGTACTCCACCGGCGTGTCGCCAGTTCTTCATCGTGACGCCGAACGATGACGTAGTAACGGTATATTCCTCGGTGCGCTCCAGGGTCTGCACCGGGTAGCGCGGGCTGTTGTCACAGGAGATGCTGGGCATCGGGTCGAGTTCAAAGTAGTCCACCCAGTCGATATTTGTGGGCATCCCTTCGCGCTGCCAGCGTTCGATTGTCGAACCCCAGGGCGATTCGATAATCGGCACGCGGTCTGCATCCGTATGCGCATACATACGCGCCATGCGCTCGCGAGTCGTTAGCGGCTTGGTCATCTTACCCTCTATTTTGTAATATCGGCTAGCGCCTGAGCCAAGGCTTGTTTGGTCACGGCTTCGCAGGTCGGCTCCAGCTTTTGCCCTTGCGAAAACCAGCCGAAGGAATTGGGCTCATAGCCGCCCTCTGCAAAGGCGGCCGCAGTGGGGATATAGCCAACCGTCGCATCGGTATAGCCGAGCACCATCAGGCTGGCCGGGCCGCCTAGTGCGCGCAGATATAGCGCGTACTCGACAAATGGTTCAGCGCCCATGGCCACAAAAACAGCTCCCCCAAGGCGCAGCGCGCGCAGCGGGCAGGGGAAAACACCTCCGCCGGAGGTGGGCAGATCGATGGTGCGCTCCAGGCTACGCAGCGGCAGGTTCTTGACGGCAGTGCTAGCCTCGAGCGCTTGCTCCAGCGCCCTGGCGGCGGCAGCGCCGTGCGCCTCGAGCTGCTCAAAGGAATGCTGCTCGCGATAGGGATTTTGGTCGCCGCAACAGCCCTGCAGGAAAATTGCCTTGACATCCGGCTGTAGCGCTTCAAACTGACGCACGGCCGAGCCCATCCACTCGGAGGAAATCCACAGGTTATCGCCAGTAACTGTCGCACCATGCAGTGGAGCGCTCCAGAGCAAGATGCCCGGAGCTTGCTCGCGCCGCAGGAACCAGGTTGTCACCTCGGGCAGGCGCGGCCTGTTGAGATCCACGCCGATGGTCATCATGCCATCCGGCAGCACCTGTCGCCGGCTGGCGCCGATATCCAGCGGAGCCGAACCGACCAGCAATTTTGCCTGCCGCATATCGGCTAGCGCCTCAGCCACCGCCTGAGCTGCGCGGACAGCCATCGCTCCCGCATAGCGCGCTTCAAAACGGCTGTAAGGGCCGGGACATACCATCGGCCCGGCATGGCTGTGCGAGGTGTTGATGATAATCTCCGCCGGTTCAAGCTCGTTCACCTCGCCGATAATGCCCTTGAGCACCTGAACGCAGTTCACATCCATTTCACAGACGTCCAGCGCCACCACAACGACGCGCTGCTCGCCGTCGCTCAGCGCCACGGCATTGGCGAACAGGTCATCATGGATACCGACGCTGGGCTCGTTACGTGCGCCATAACCCATCATATAAACGTGCGCAGGAGGCGTAATGCATTCGCGTCCATGCCCTGCCATCAAGTGGTTCATTATGTCCTCCAATGTTTAGGTAAAAATAGCCGGCAATCGGCGCTTAGGCTGCTTCAATGAAAGCTATCTGCGCCGCGGAGAGCCGAATATCGCCGGCGCTGACGCTGTCCTCCAACTGCTCCCGAGTCTGCGGTCCAACGAGAGCGATAACCGGAAAAGGCTGCCCGAGCAAATACCCCAGCACAATTTGGGTAATAGTATTTCCGGTAACCTCTGCCAATTGCCGCATGCGCGCTAGCCGTTCGATGTTCACCAGGGAATGGTACATCTTGCGCGTGCCTGCGTTCACTTTTGTTTCCTGGCCTGCCGCCAATTTGCCAAAGTAACCATTAGCCTGAGATGAAAAAGCCGCTGCTGCCATGCCGGTCGTGAGATGATAGCGATGCATCGCCAGGTCCATCGTCGTAACGTCCGCATCACGGATTGCTTCAGGATTGCAGACAGCGGCATTCCAGAGCACTTGATTCACTGAGAAACCCTGCAGTCCGTGCTCGGCAGCATAGGCCTGAGCAGCCTGAATGCGTTCCAAGCCCCAGTTCGAGCAGCCCAGGTAACGCACCTGGCCAGCTTTAACAGCGCGGTTCAACTCTTCCATTATCTCTGCCACCGGCCGCTGAGGATCGTCGCGGTGCAGATAATAAAGGTCAATCGTATCGGTTTGCAGATTACGCAGGCTAGCCTCCAGGTCGCTGCGGATTTCAGCAGGCGCCAATCGGCGGACCCGCAAGGAACCCACCTCCGGATTGCCGCCTTTGGTTGCCAGCACCACGCGCTGACGGCTGCACCTGGCCTGCAGCCAACGGCCGATGGTCTTTTCGCTCAAGCTGCGCTCCCCTGGAACCCAATTGGCATAAGCATTGGCTGTATCCAGCAGCGTACCGCCGCGCTCCAGCCAGGCATCCAGCAAGCGAAACGAGTCATCCGCATTCAGCCCGGTACCCATCGATGCTGTGCCGAGCCCCAACACGGAAGTAGTAATATCAGTCCCAGGGATTTGCAGGTATCTCATTGCTTTACATCCCACAATTCATTTATCATCGCTGTTATCGCCTGCTTTAAGATTCCTTCAATTGCAGGCGACCAGGGCTTGCCGTCAGGATACCAAATCCAGGCGCCCGGCTCATAGCCGCCTTCCTGATAGGCTCGTTCTGTGGGCAGATAGTTGAGGGTGGAATCCGTATAGCCAAGGATGAGTGTGCTGGCCGCCGGCGATACTGCTCGGCCATGATAGGCATATTCCACGAAGGGCTCACCCGCCATCCCCACCATCAGGGCATCGCCCAGACGCAAGCCACGCAACGGCAAGTCCTGCGTTTCGCGCGACGGACGCGGCGGCCGCGGACCGTCCGGAATCAGGGCAGGCTCGGGCGGCAGCCTGGTTTGGTCCAGCGGCAGTGCCACTTGCTGAATCCTGGTGACCAAAGGCAGCGCATCGATCTCCCTGGCGGCACGCAAGGCGCTCCTAACAGATTCCGCTGCTTTCATGCCGATAGTCTGCACCTGGTCAAACGAGTTCAGGTCGCGGTAAGGATTCTGGTCGCCGCAGCAGCCTTGCAAAAAGATGGCGTGTAGCCCAGGTTGGTTCGCCTCCAGGTCGCGCACAGCCGCGCCCATCCACTCTGCGGAAATCAACAGGTTGCCGTCATGCAGCACCACGCCGTGAATCGGGATACTCCACAGCACAACATCACCGCCGCTGACGCGCTTGAACTGCCAAACGGTAACTTCGGGCAGCGTCTGCCCGCCTGGATTTTCTTCTAGCGCAGCCTGACCTTTCGGAGTCATCTTGCGGCGGTTGGCGCCAATATCGACCGGAGCAGCCCCTACCCACAGCGCCGCGTCCGAGCAAGTTGCCAACGCTTGGCGGGCAGCACTAGCAGCCTTGAACACCAGTGCGCCGTAATATGCTGGTTCAAATGGTTGATACGCCGAACGCACCACCATCGGTCCGGCGTGCGTATGGCTGGTATTCGTGATAATGGCATCCGGTGGCAAACCTGTCGCCGCGCTGACTGCTCCCTTGAGTTCTCGGTCACCCTCCAGATCGAACGACACAACGTCGCATGCTAGTAAAAGGATGGTATGTGCGCCATCCGATAATGCCACGGCACTGGTATACAGCTTATCGTGCACTCCCTGGCTAGGGCTATAGCGGTAACCGTAACCTCCCATATGCACGGGCACATCGGGGGTAATATCTTCACGGCCAAAGCCAACCTGTAAATGGCTCATTCGCGCGACCTCCACGTTGCATTTTATTCTACAGTAACCACGATCTACTCGTAAAGCAAGGCTCGTTTATCGGTAGGCCATACGGCCTATTGGCCTAGGTCATTCAACCTATGAAAATACACCCATGTTGCTTGCTTAATAAGTAGCCTAACGGCGCTACGTTCACAGATAGGGATATTTTATAATGAAAGTGTAGTGAGCAAGGGAAACCTTGTTCATGAAAGCCATAACAGACACCCAGCCGTCTGTATGGTTTAGGTGACCGCCGTCAATACCCCCCATATTGGCGGCGGCACCGACCCCCCAGGGTCAGCACTGCTACTCCTTGAGACTACACCCGCTCAGTCCAACACTATAATCACCGATGGCCGTTATCCCTTTATGAAATCAAGTAATAAACAATTCGCACATCGGAACTGTTTGCAGTTTTTGCGGGTTTGATAGCTAGAATGAACGTCCCAGAACTTTTGCAATCGCATCCAGTTCCTGCATCAGATGACCAAATGACGGGAAATCCAAGCTTTGTAAGCTATCCGATAGGGCATTCTGCGGGTCGGGGTGCACTTCGACGATGAGGCCGTCAGCGCCGGCAGCGACGGCCGCACGCGCGAGCGACGGCACCAAACGGTGGTGTCCTGCCGCATGGCTGGGATCAACGATAACGGGCAGATGCGAGTTTTGCTTGATAACCGCTACTGAAGACAGGTCGAGGGTAAAGCGTGTGCTGTCTTCAAACGTGCGAATACCGCGCTCGCACATAATAACTTGCCCGCCGGAAGCCAACAGATAATCGGCCGCCTGAAGCCACTCGGTGACTGTTGCTGCCAAGCCGCGCTTGAGCAAGCAGGGCTTCCCGCTCTGCCCCACCGCTCGCAAAAGGGTAAAGTTCTGCATATTGCGCGCGCCCACCTGCAGCAAATCCACCGCGTCGACCATCGCATCCAGTTGGTAGGCATCCATGATTTCGCTGGTGACAGGCACCCGCCGTGTGCTGCGCAGCTCCGCGAGCAAGTCCAATCCTTCATCTCCCAACCCCTGGAAACTGAACGGCGACGTGCGCGGTTTGTAGGCGCCTCCGCGCACGATACGAGCGCCTGCGCTTAACACATAATCTGCGGTCTGTTCGAGCTGCTCGCGCGATTCGACGGCGCAAGGTCCGGCAATCATCACTAACCGTTCGCCCCCAACCACCACCCCCCCTACATCGACGAGCGATGGCCGGCTGTGAAACTCGCGCGACGCGAGTTTATATGGGCGCATAATCCGCGTGACTGACGCTACGCCAGGCAGCACTGCAAACACCTCTGTCGAAACGCGGCTGGTATCGCCTCCCAAAATCGCGACAACCACCTTGTCGGTACCCCTGTTTAGTTGCACTCCAAAGTGGTAGCTCTCAGCGCGGCTAACCACAGCCTGTATCTGCTCTTCGCTGGCGCCACGATCCATCTCTACAATCATCGTTGTCTCCCAGATACCTTTTCTACCAGTTCCTTGAATCCGGCACAGGCAGCCAACGCCCACCTTCCAACACCGATTGCTGGCTGATCAGACCGGGGATAGTCAAATCCATCGCTTCGTGCAGGCCGACGGTGGGCAGTTTATGCCCCAGGATCGTCTCGCTAAAATCGAGCAATTCATAAAAGTCGCCGCCGCC
>JAJFUJ010000125.1 GCA_021372475.1 Chloroflexota bacterium
TGGTCGACCAGACTGCCGTTCAGGTAAGCCGTCACCGCCCCGTCGATATCGGCAATATCGGTGATGATGGGCGTGATGCCCAACTGCGCCAAGCTGCTGTGCGCACCGAAGCCCATCCCCCGGCCAAGCAGCACCTGGCAATCAGCGATGGCCGCCGCCATGCTGCTGTGCCGATCCTGGCTTGCCGCATCAAAGCCGTGAGGCGCCCCTGACGGCCCAGGATGCTCTCCGGCCGCAAAGTGCTGGTGATTGAGCTTGTCGCGGCGCTCGCGTGCGGTCACCTGTCCGTTCTCGATTGTCAGCACCACATAATACAAGGCGCGTCCGAAATGCGGGCTAATCGTGCGTTCGTCATCGGTCACACAGGCTATTTTCATTTGTCCTCCAGGACATAGAAGTGTCATAACAAGACATTATGACTTAGGCTGAGTTTACATGGGCATCATAGACTTGCAGAAAACGATGCAGCATCTGGTCGGTCTGACGCAATTCCTGTACCCAGGCGTTCAGATACACCTCGCCCGCCTCGGTCAGCGTATAGACGCGCCTGGGAGGTCCGGCTGAGCTTTCAGCGTCATGGGCAGAGGTGATCATCCCCTGCGCTTCCAGGTCATATAGGATACGGTAAATCGCGCTGATATCCGCCGGATAGGCCTCCATGCCGAGTTTATCCAAGTTATCAACCAGGGCATAGGCATGAGCCGGCTTATCATGCAGCAAAAGCAGCAGCGCTGGTTCCAGGAACCGGCTGATGCGGCGCGGCTGCGGGCAGTCTCCCATCATCTGGCGGCGGCCCCATCCTCGTGGCATAATTATCCTCTTTCACTAATTGATATTTACAAATAGATGATAGCACATAATTCATTGACTGTCAATATGTTGTTGATAATGGCGCTGGTATAGCGGCGAAGATGTGCTACAATTCCGGATGTTTGCTTAGCCGTTCACCGAAAGGCAGCCTATGCCGCAGAAGCCATCACCCGTCCTCACCCAGGCCGAGATAGCCGCCGGCCTGCGCGCCCTCGGCCTGCACCCCGGCATGGGCGTCATGTTGCACTCCTCGCTCAGCAGCTTTGGCCATGTGGAAGGCGGCGCGCTGGCAGTCATCGCCGCGCTCGAGGCGACGCTGACCCCCGCCGGCACGCTGCTCATGCCTTCTTTTAACCATGGCGCGCCCTTCGAGCCGGGCGGGCCGGGCGTGTTCGACCCGCTCGCCACACCCACCACCAACGGCGCCATCCCGGATGCCTTTTGGCGCCAGCCCGGCGTGCACCGCAGCCTGGACCCCACCCACGCTTATGCTGCCTGGGGCGCGCAGGCTGAGATTTACACACGGTTTCACCACCGCACCCTGACGATGGGTCCCGCCTCGCCCTACGGCACGCTCCTGGCCGATGATGGCTGGTGCCTGCTGCTGGGGGTAGGCTTCCGCAGCAACACCTTTCACCACGTGGTGGAGATGTCCACTGGCGCGCCCTGTCTCGGCCAGCGCACGGAGGAATACCCCATCCACCTGCCTGACGGCCGCCAGGTGCGCGGACGCACCTGGGGCTGGCGCGGCGGCCACTGCCCGCTCAACGATGCTGCGCTCTATGCGGCTGAGTTCCACTCGCGCGGTATTGCGCGCACGGCGTTAATCGGCTCCTGCCGGGCGACCCTCTACCGCCTGCGCGAGGGTTATGAGGTTATCGCCCGCGGGCTGGCCGCGGGTTATGCCGGCAGCCCGCCCTGCAGCGCCTGCCCCATTCGCCCGCGCGCGGTGCCGCAGACGGTCACGAGCGATTGGGACCCTGCCGCGGGGCAACCCCTGCCCGATTCGGCGGCGTGGACCTACTAAGCCGGCGTTTGCGCCGCACCGCCGCCTGCATTATCCTGTGCAGCCGAGGTAATGCGTGTTGATCGGGCTGCTGCGCAAAATGCCCGTCTGGCGCAGGCTGGACCTGCAGCTAGATCTCTATGCGACTGACGAGGTCTGTATCGATGCGCTCTGCAAGAGCGTTATCTGCGCCTGACCATGGCGCAGCTCAAGCGCCGCCTGGCCGGTGAGATGCTCGGAGAGGAACTGTCGACCAAGGTTTATGGCCCGCTGCCGAAGAAACCCGGCAGTTGGTTGACCGTATAGATATACGCTCTGTATAGGCCGATTGGCTATAATCAACCTATATTTAGCCTGTATTCCTGAATATTACGTCGCGGGTGAAAAGCGGCTCGATGCAAACAATTACTTGCGCTTGCGGTGAAGTCTTTCATGTGGATGAGCTGTATATCGGCCGGGCGTTCAGATGCTGGCGTTGCGGCAGGATGCTGAATGCTGCTGCGGCGCAGCCGCCCGAGCCGGCCGTCAGTGAGCCGGAGCAGCCCCAGGTAGAGATAATTCCGCCAGCCGCCGGCGGCTATACTGCCGGCGCCTCCTGGCCCTCTGCCTCGTCGACCGCTGCAGCGCCCCAAAGCAAGGCAGGGTCGCAGGCATTGGCCGCGGTGCTCATCACTATGGCGGTCATCGGCGGCCTGGCGCTGTACATCTGGGGATTTGCCCCCAAGTCGGTTGAGCCCGCAAGCGCCGCGCGCAGCGGGCAAGCTTCTCCCGCCAAGACTGGGGCTGCCTCCGGGACGGGGGCATCCAACGCCCTGGGCAATGGCGCGATGCTCTACAATGACGGCGCCGACGGCCTGGGCGAGCTCTCGATCGACAATGCCACGCAGTACGATGCGCTGGTCAAGCTAGTCAGCGCCGATTCGATGCGAACGGCGAAGACCATCTATGTGCAGGGGAATAATTCCGCCGTGCTGGCGAATATCGCCCCGGGCGCCTATATCGTGCGTTACGGGCTTGGCCTGAACCTGGATCCGGCCAAAGGTATTTTCATGCGTTCCGCCGTTTATGTGGAGTTCTCTGAACCCATCGAATATAGCGAGGTCAAATCCGGCAGCCAGATCAAGTACAAGGTATATGAACTCACGCTGAATACGGCACACTCCGCCAGCGCCGACATCGACGACATCAGCGCCGCAGAGTTTACGGCCAACGATGCCGAGTGATGGGGCGGCAGGTCGTACGTCCGCCATCGGCACCGGCACGGGCGGATGAACAGTCCCATCCCCACACAAGGGCACATTATGCTACGCCAGCCTGACCACCGCCCAGCGTCCCTGCAACCCGCGAGCATGGTTGCGGTCCTCGACCGCGAAGCCGCGCAGCATCTCCTCCCACTCAGTGTCATCCACATAGCTGATGCGGCCGCGGGCGGCCGAGATGTACGCCCTGGCTTGCGGCCTCATGATGCGCTTGAATTCGCTCAACGCTGCAGCGTGGCCCATCGGGGCCATGCAGCATAGCAGGCCGTCCGCCAGGATAAAATTGACCGAGGCCGTTGGGATGAAATCGAGCTGTGCGGCCGAGGAGCAATGCGCCTCAATCTGGGCGCAGCCTAACCGCAGCGCCTTGCGCTCCACGGCGCTGGCGGCAGCGCTATCCGCATCGACGGCATATACCTTACCCTGCGCACCGACGGCCTCCGCTAAGGCAAAGGTATAGTATCCCGGACCGCAGCCGAGGTCGGCAGCCGTTTGACCGGGCTGCACATACTGGTTGAACCTGTCCGCCCTGCCGAACAGCTTTCTGAGAGGATTATCAAAGGCAACCAATGGAAAACGGTGATCCTGGGGCTGGCTTTGCATAGAGAGCGCCTCCTCTACTACTCAATACACAAGGAGTGCAGTAAGCTGCGGTGTGTGGTTTTGTATCGCCCTATTATACCATGCCGCGCTTGCTGTGCAGCAGCATAACCGCAAGCCAATAATCCCCACATAAATACCTTGAAAACTGCTCACTAATAGCGTAAGATAATCTAAAGGTGCCAGAGTATCATCGTGCATAGGTGCTTCAGCCTAACACGCCAGTCGGTTGCCTTGTAAGCTGTTCGCTAGTGACGCTCGACGGCAAGTCGCTGGGCAGTGTTCGGCGCGGAAATATTGTGCTCGCGCGCTGACCACGGTTGAACCCGCGGCACGCAGGTTTCTTGATACGCCGCGCGTAGCCGGGTTGATGCGCCCCAACCGGGGCCGTTGCGTTGTATGCCTGTTGGCTGTGTTGCAGCCTAGTATGCCAAGCTAGCACGATGGAATCGCGCGCGGCTCGGCTGAGAGGGGGCACCCTGATGGTAAACCTCATCATTACACTAGCGATTGGAGCGGTCATCGGCTGGATAGCCAGCCAGATCGTGCAGACCCGCGGCGGTCTGCTCCTGGATATGCTCGTGGGTGTATTGGGAGCGTTTCTCGCCAGCTTTTTCCTGGGTAAAGCCACTTTTATCTCCGGCAGCTTTAGCCTGACCTCGCTGTTCTATTCGCTGCTGGGCGCGATCGTCCTGATGCTCCTGCTCAAGGTTGTGATGCGCCCCCCCGGCGAATAATCGGTCGTCCGCGTAAGCTGCACGACCTGTCCGCAGACTTGCAATGACAAGGCAGGCATTATGTGAAAACAGACCAGTACCTTGAGCAGCTACGCAGCCTGACGAATCCCGATCCTTTCCTGCTGCAGCGTTCAGGGCTGCCCGGGCCGCGCGGCAACCTCGAGTTGGCGCAGGTCGCGGCAGCGCTGCCGGAGACGGGCAAGCCATTGATAGAGCCTTGGCTGACCAGCGCCGACCCCGATTATGCGCTGGATTATGCGCAAAGCCCGCCTGCAACGCGCGGATGCCGCCTGGGTGCAGACATGGCTCGCCAAACGATGAAGGAGGCAAGCAAACGCTGAACACCTTTACCTGCCCCTCTTGCGGTGCGCTACCCTTATCCGACCTGCAGCTCTACCAGCCCGAGCTGTTCAATGCGCATTCGCTGCGCTTTGGCCCATGGTGCGCGCGCTGCGGCGCCCGCGCGCTGCCCAAGCCCAGCCTGCCCGCCGGACCGCGGCCGCCGCTTCTGCTCATCAGCGGTTCGTGCGCCAGCGGCAAATCCACCGTCTCGTACCTGCTGGCGCAGCGCTACGGCTGCGTGCAGATCGACGGCGATTGGATCTTGCATCTGCGCCGGCGCGAGGTGGGGCATGCGCCGGAATACCCGAGTATCGACACCGATATGCTGGCCATGGCGGCCGGCATCCTGGCGCTGGGCAGGCCGGTTGTGATCGCCCACGTGATCCTGCCCGCCCAGCTCGGGATATATGCGGATTTCTGCGCCGCGCGCGGCATTCCCTGGCAAATGGCTGCGCTGCTCCCGAGCGAGGAGGTGCTGCTGGAGCGCAACCGCACACGCGTCTGCTGGCCGAAGACCACCCCCGAATACTGGGTGCGCAAGTTCCATACCGACCTGCAGGATGCCCCGGACGCCTTCAAACGCTGGTATTATGATAACTCGCTGGAAACCCCGGCGGAGACGGCGCAGCGCCTGGCAGAGAGGCTCGGGCTAGCCAGTGTGGCTGCGGCGGCCGCTGACGAACTGCCGGGCGAATAGCATCTACCTGCCTGGTCTGTCAATAAGCGAAGGCGCTAATCCCAGTAATCCACACCATAGTAGAGCAGGCACTTACTGACCGTCCACTTTTCGCCGGCTTTGTCCAGCACCACGACGGTCGTGCGGGGCGCTGCATTAGAGCCTGCACAGCTATAATTCGAAGCCACAAACCAGACGACGCGCTCTGTCACCCCGCGCGCTTGGTCGGCATTGGTTATCTCAGGCGCCTGGAAATCCGCGCCAGGCTTGCCTACAGTGACCGAATCGGCCTGTGTGACACACTTCTTGGTGGTGTCGTCCGCGATGGTGCTCTCGATCACCTTGCGCGAAACGTAACCGTAAGTTTCAACACCGCTTGTCAGGCTCATCGCCAGGTCTGCATCCTGGTTAACGAAGACGGCATTGACGAACTGCTTGGCAATAGCCATTGTCTCGGCATCGGCGGGATTGGATTTAGCGGAGCAGCCCGCTGCACACAAAAGCAGAGCAATCAGCAGGAAAGCGGCGCCGACCATACACAGCCTGTTTTTCATGCGTTTCTCCTTTTGAGAGGCGGTGTTCATACTCAACACTATCGTATTACAAGCCTTGAAGTAATTCAAGGGCAAAGCCATAGTCAAGTGCGCTATTCTGCCTTATAATGATGCTAAAGGCTGGCCTAACATCAAAATGCATGGATAGGAGGCTGGTATGACACTGGTTGTAGCCATTAACGGCAGCCCTAGAATTGAAAAAGGATGCACCCAATGGGTGTTGGCTCCTTTTCTGGAGGGGATAGCGGAGAGCTGGGCCGAGGTTGAGCTTGTTTACGCGAGCAGGCTCAAGATCAAACCGTGCAACTGCGGCACGATGCACTGCTGGAGCAGCGAGCTTGGCGTGTGCTGCCACGACGACGACATGACCGGGCTCATCGCACGCCTCAAACAGGCGGGTATCCTGGTGCTCGCTACGCCCGTGTATATCCCTTTGCCGGGGCATATGCAGAACCTGCTCAACCGCCTCTGCCCGCTGATTATGCCCAGGCTGGCAACGCGCGGCGGGCGCACACGCGCCGAGTTGAACCAGGCCAACCTGAGGCAGCTCGTGCTGGTGGCCAGCAGCGGCTGGTGGGAGGTAGAAAATACCGCCACGGTGCAGCGCATCGCCGAGGAACTGGCGCTCGATATGGGCATCGCCTACGCCGGCGCCCTGCTCAGGCCGCACGCGGACTATATGCGGCAGAGCGGGCAGTTCACCGCCGACGGCGCCGCGGTGCAGGCCGCCGCGCGCTTGGCCGGGCGCGAGCTGATCCAGAGCGGCGCCATGCAGCCCAAGACGCTGGCGCAGGTCAGCCGGCCGCTCATCGGCCGCGAGGAATGGCTGGCTCAAAACAGCCTCTAGCGGCAACAGAGCTTACGGGTTCGTCGGCCCCAGGCCGGTCTGCCAACTGACCTTGGAGACGCCCCATTTGCCGTTGACCCTTTCGAGCTGCACCACCGAGACTCGGCTGGTATCGCGCGTATCCTTGCCGCAGCGATAGGCAGAGCCGACCGTCCAACCGGTGCGCGCTTCGATGCCTTTGGCGCGGTCAGCGTCCGTCACCTCGGCGATTTTCACGCTGCCACCCAGGCCGCCCACGGTAATCGAATCCGCCTGGGTTGTGCAGGCTTGGGCATCGCCGGAGAGGGTTTCATCGATAAC
>JAJFUJ010000131.1 GCA_021372475.1 Chloroflexota bacterium
GCCGCCTATGTTCCAGAAGCGGATGATGACGCCGTCATTGCGTTCGCTGCGCTTGCAGGCGCTAAACACCAATGCCGGGCTGCTCAAGCTGAGCAGTTCAGCGGGCAGGTCAGGCCGCGCTTGTGCCAGCGGCAGCGCGCAAGCATGCCCGAGCAGCGAGCTGAGATAAGCGGCTGCCGCCTGCGCCGCTCGCGCGGACGTGTCAACAAATGCCAGAGCGTAGCGTATCTCGTGCGCTCCAAGCGCCAGCGGATTGCGCACATCCTCATAATTGACGCCGGCGGCGATGCCAATGCAGTCGATGCTGCGGCACAACGTCACGAGCACCTCCCCGCCCGCGGGCAAGGCGCGCGCCTCGCACTCGTACAGCCCGGCGGAAGCGAACAGCAACCCGTTGCCCAGCAGTAGGTAATCCACCAGCGGACGGGTGGGGTAAGGGTCGGCCGCGTCAGGCCAGGCGCGCTCCAGCGCTGCAAAATGCGCGCCGGTGATATAGGGTTGGCGCTCGTTCAGGCTGAATCCCAGGCGCAGGCGGTGGTTGACGGCCCGGTTAGCGAAGGTAGTGACGGCCTCCAGCCGCTCAAGCCCCGGGCGCAAGCGGTAGGTGGTGGCGATGCAGTGATGGACAAACTCGTCGGAGCGCCGGCCAGGCACCTGGGCGGGCGGCCAGATGCGCCGCTCGGGCCAGGTCCAACCCTCCAGACGGGCAGGCAGATCCCAATCGAGGATTACCTGGAGTTCGCAGGCCAGAGCATCGCAGCGTAGCAGGCGCCGGGTAACCCGCGCCTCGCGCCAGGAATAACGTGGCGCATCACCCGTCAGGCGCAGGTAGTCGTAGGTGTTGCCGGCATCGGCCAGATCCTCGAACCAGCCCAATCCACCGGCAGAGCGGCCGTCGGCTTTACGCGTCAGCGTCAATTGCCCGTCAGCAGCCACATCCAGCGCCAGTAGGTCGTTCTCGATATGGGTATCGCTGGCTGAATGAGCAGGGGCGCATTCCTCGAATGGAGCGAGCGTGAATGTGCGGAAACCGCTGCAAGCGCCGAAATCGAGGACGCCTTCGGCGCGGCACAGGGTATACACCGAGTCGTCCGCGCGCTCGGGCGCAGCGGCCTTGTTGGCCATACGGATCAAGTCCTTATCCAGGGCATAGTAACTCTCCAGATCCATTTGCCGTTGGGCTAACGGCCACAAGGCGCCGACCGGCGCGCCGGATTCATCCTTAAGGGCATAGGCGGGCGCGCTCAGGCGCTCGGGCACGCGGATGAGCAAGTCGAAGGCATCCACCCCGCGGTTGGGGAGGCCGTTGAAGAGCGCCACCGCCGGCCGCGTCGCGGGCGAAGCCGGCGTCTCGGGCAGCAACTCGTGCAACAAACGCTCCGAAGCGATTGCACCGAGTTCGCGCACCTGGCGCACGCGGGCATGGATATCATCCATCGTGTTATCGTCGCAGGAGGCGCAGATCGAGTCGTGCGGGTGGCAGGCTAGCAGCAGCCTCCAGGCGCGCTGCAGGACGGCGTGGTGGTCGTAAGCGCACCCCCAGGCGGCCACGTTGAGCGGCTCGAACAGGCGGGTCAGCAGCAATTCGGCGGCGCGGTTGGCCTGCTTGAGGCGCACATCGGTCGAGAGCACGCCTTGCAGCGCCATCGGCGAGCGCAAATCGCCGCGCATCTCGCCGGTCACGCTCTCGAGCTCGATGCTCTGTGACGCTATTTCAGCACGCGCGGCGTCCAGGAAGCGCTCAGGCGTGGAGGAGATAAAGAGATGCTCGCCGCCCGCATTCAGGTTATCAAGGATGGCGCTCATGCCCGGACGCAACTCCATATGGTCAACCCCGGCCGAAGCATATAGCGCCCGGGTAGGAAAGCCCGCTCCTTGTTGACTGATGATGTCCTCCGCAGCGCGCGCGGCGGTCTTGGCGGTGGCTGGATGGTGGGCGATGTTGCCCCAGATATCCGGATAACTCAGCGCCAGGCCGTTGCCGTAGCCGATATCGAGCGCCAGCACCTCGGAGCCGTCCTGCCAGCGCCAGCGGAAGAGGTGTTCATCGCGGCGCTCGCGGCCTGTCTGGCTGCCGCGCCCCAGGTTGGCGCTGCGGATGCCGAAACCATTCAGAACGGCCGGCAACACAGCCAGCGAGCCGAACGAATCGGGCACATAGCCCTCACGCATCGCCCCGCCGTATCCGTCGGCGATGGCGCGGCCAACGAGCAGGTTGCGCACCATAGCTTCGTCGCATTCGAGGAACTGGTCGCTAAGGACATACCAGGGGCCAAAGACTAGCCGCCCAGCTTGCGCTAACCCACGCAAGCGAGCCTCCTGCTCGGGGCGGATAGCGAGGTAATCCTCAAGCATAATGGTCTGACCGTCGGCTACAAAGATTAGCTCCGGCTCGCGTTCGAGGATATCAAGCAACTTGTCCATCAGGCGCACCAGGCGGTAGCGATATTGCTCAAAGCTCTGAATCCACTCGCGATCCCAGTGCGTGGTGAAGATGACATGCACAGTGCGCTGCATAGAACCTCCTGAAAAGGCTAGGATGCCGGGTAATTCACGCGATGGTTTATCGGCCGTGTTTACGGCTTATAGTAGCGCGCGTAATCTTTACATAACAAATAGAGGGGCGCCTCGTCCTCGATAATCTCGGGGAAACGCCCGACCGGCTCGAGGAAGCGGTTATCGGCATTGTCGTCGTTGGCCAGCGAAACTTCACCCACCAATACGCGCCCGCCCTCGCCCCAGAAAGTATGGTAAAGGCCGTTGGGAATGGTGATGCTTTCGCCGGGCGCGAGGCGCAGCAGCTCGCCGGGCGCCAATGTGCGGCGCACGCCGTCGGTCTGCACCGTCACCGGAGTCTGTGTATCGAGCGCCTCGTCCTTGGTGGAATGATATGCCTGCAGCACGAGCGTGCCGCCGCCGCGGTTGATGATATCCTCGACCTTACGCCAGTGAAAGTGCAGCGGCGTCACCTGGCCGGGATCGCTCATGAGCACCTTCTCAGCATACACTCGCCCCGCGAGGGCGCGGCTGGGGGCCGGATCGCTGTTGCGGATGGTAAAGATAAACAGGCCGATCTTGGCATAGTCGCCGGAGCCGAAATCGGTGATATCCCATCCCAACTCGCGGTCAACAATCTCGCTAACTTCAGGTCCCTTGGCAGCCCAATCGACAGGGCGCCAATAAGCAAAAGGCGGCAGGTAAAACTGGTGTGCATGCAGGAAAGCATCCGCATCGCGGATGATGGCATTGATTTGTGAGCGTCTCATGAAGGGGCCTCCTCTAAGGGTGCATTGAGCACCTATTCTACATCTGAATGAAAAGCGCCGACAAGTCGGATAACTGCGTAGACAATAAGAGTTTAACGACAAAACTAGTTGACAATGCAGCTACAATATGCTATACTCTATTTGTAATATTCAATTAGAGTAATTAATATATGTGTACCCATTCTGCCTAGGGGTCATAGGAGTTTGCACAACTGCACACAGAACAGCCCGGCGAGCGCCATGGCACGGACGCTGCCCGCCATGATAAACCCATTAGCATGGCGAGGGGCATTGCAGATTGCGAGGTGCGGTTGTGCCGCGGGATGGGTTGCAGCGCCTATCAGGGCATGCAGCAGGTGGAAAATAAGCCGCTGGTGAGGGATGTAGCTCAGGTAGAGGCCGCAGGCCCTGGCCTATGCTGCCGGGGCAGCTATCCTGATCAGTGGATCTACGGCTTCAGATAGGTGCGTTTGCGATGGATATGTAACGTAGGAGCTTTATTTATCGGTTTCAGTTGAATAGGAGGTAGCATTATGCCACGCGGAGATCGAACTGGACCACGCGGAATGGGCCCGATGACAGGCAGAGGCGCAGGATATTGCGCCAGCTTTGCGGCGCCGGAGTATATGAATCCTGGAGCCGGGAGGTTTGTTTACGGAGGAGGCGCTGGCCGGGGATGGCGCAACCAGTACTATGCCACCGGGTTACCTGGCTGGTTCCGTGCCGGGTACGCCCCAGGCTGGCAAGTGTCGGTTGCTGGAGCACTCGCACCTGCGACCCCAGCGGATGAGGCAGGGCTCTTAAAGCAGGAAGCCCAGGTGTTAAAGGGGCGACTCGATGCTATCGACCGTCGTCTTGCGGATATCGAAGAAAAGAAATAGGACATAGCCATACTGCGACAGGCTGTACATTCAGCCTGTCGCAGTATGGCCTCATCTGAAGAAGGAAAGCATTCTGCCAGCGCGAGTGCGCTGCTGGTTGTGCGGCCATGCACAAGTGGCGTGCCTCGCCAGGCGAATTCACAGCCTTTGGTTCTGTAAAGAACAGGAGGAAGTCGACATGCACGTTATGATTAGCAGCAACGGAGCATCTCTAGATGCCTCTGTGTCACCGGTTTTTGGGCGCTGTCCCTACTATATCCTGGTTGACACCGATACGATGGCTGTACAGATGTTTGCCAATCCGGCTCAAGAGGTTTCCGGTGGAGCAGGTATCCAGTCTGCCCAGTTTATCGTCGAGAAGGGCGCTCAGGCTCTGATTACCGGCAACGTGGGACCTAACGCTATGGAAGTATTATCGGCGGCAAGTATATGCGTGTATCGGGTTGCGTCAGGCACGGTTGCTGCAGCGTTGGAAGCCTTGATTCAGGGGCAGTTACAGCCGCTTAATGCGGCAACAGCAGCCGCGGATACCGGCAAGAGCGCATTGCCTAACCTTGCTACCGCCTTTGGCAGCGACAAAGGATCTGCAAGGAGAGGGGGAGGTGGTTATGGCAGAGGACAAAGCATCGGCCATCAAGGTAGTGGACGCCGAGGTGGTGGAGGTGCCCAGGCAAGCGGTCGCCGATAAACCGATTGCCACCATCTTGGCAGCACTTGGAACACTGACACTTGTTGCAATGCGCGAGCTTGGCCCGCGCATCAGCAAGATGGTGCCACTCAACCAAGCAAACAGAGGGGATGTTGTCAAAATCAATAGTCAGGCTCGTCAGGGCCGTTGTCGATGGAGAAGGCACGAAAGAGGTTGATATGTTACATTTATTTGGGACAAGTAGAACAGGTTCTGCCGGAAGCAGGGGAAGAAACAAGGGAACGCGTGCTGGCTCAGGGCCAAGCGGTGAGTGCCTGTGTACAGCATGCGGGCACCGCGAGCCGCATCAGGCCGGGCAGCCTTGCAACCAGAGAAAATGCCCCAAATGCGGGCAGTTGATGGTTCGGGCATGAGCAGAATACTCAACCTAAACTGCTATGGCATGTCTGAATGACCAAAATCGTCATAGCCAGCGGTAAAGGGGGTACCGGCAAGACGCTAGTGGCTACCAGCCTGGCGCTGACGGCTGCCAGAGCAAGTCCATGCACCTTACTGGACGCTGATGTGGAGGCGCCCAACAGCGCCATTTTCGTTAAGCCGGAACTGGTTAGCCATATTCAAGTGGAACGCCTGATTCCGCGGGTAGATGCAAAACGCTGCACCCATCACGGCCGCTGCGCGAAAGTCTGCCAGTATCACGCCATTGCGGCGCTGCCCACAAAAACCCTGGTCTTTGAGGAAATATGCCACGCTTGCGGAAGCTGCGCCGTTCAGTGTCCTGAGGGAGCTATCAGCGAAGAGGCAGTTTCCGTAGGGGTGCTGGACAGCGGTTGGGCTGCCCGGACGCTCACTTTTATACAAGGCACCCTGAACATCAGCCAGGCCATGTCTCCCCCCGTGATTCGGGCGCTCAAACAGCATGCCCTGAAATTGGGTTGGGATGCGCATGATATCGTCATTATCGATGCGCCGCCGGGCACCGCCTGTCCGGCCGTTGAGGCGCTCAAAGGGGCGGATGTTGCTCTCCTGGTTACTGAGCCGACCCCGTTCGGCCTGCATGACCTGACCCTTGCAGTAGAGGTGGCACGTGATATGCTCGGGCTGCCCGTTGGTGTTGTCCTCAACAAATCGGGCGATGATGACAGCATCATCGAGATCTATTGCCACGCGGAGGGGCTACCCATCCTGTTGCGAATACCGCTCGATCGGCATATCGCCGAAGCATATTCCGACGGCATCCCGCTGGTGCTGGCTCAGCCGCCTTATCAGGCGCAGTTCCATACCTTGCTGCAACATACCATACGCTTGGCCGTGGAAAAGAAGCTATGAGACAGTTGGTGGTACTAAGCGGCAAAGGCGGAACGGGTAAAACGACCGTGACGGCCGGGTTAGCGCACCTCGCAGCGCACAGCCAGCGGTTGATACTGGTTGACGCCGATGTAGATGCTCCTAATCTGGAGATTATCTTGCAGCCGGAAATCGAGCAGGAGGAGCGCTTTGTCGGCGGGCAAAAGGCCAAGATAAATCCATCCACCTGCATTTCCTGCGGCGCATGCTACACTGCCTGTCGGTTTGGTGCCATCGCTTCTGCTGACAACACTTATGAGGTCCAAGCACTCTTTTGCGAAGGCTGTGCTGCCTGTTATTATGTCTGCCCGAGCGGCGCCATCCGTATGCAAGAGAGCGAGGGCGGGAGGTGGTTCAAATCGCGCACACGCTACGGTACCCTTTTCCACGCGCGTCTAGCGGCCGGCGCGGAGAATTCGGGTAAAATGGTGAGCACGCTCAGGCAACAAGCCTCCCTGTTTGGCCATGAACAGGGGGTGGACCTTGCGTTGATTGACGGTTCACCGGGAATCGGCTGCCCCGTCATTGCGGCGGCTACAGGAGTGGATCTGGCACTCATTATCAGCGAGCCGACTCTCTCAGGTGCGCGAGATTTGGAGCGCGCGCTGGATATCTGCCGGCATTTGCATGTGCATGCGTTGGTCAGCATCAATAAGGCAGATATCAATCCGCGCCTGGCCGACACTATTGCAGAGCGCTGCGAGGAACTCGGTGTGCCTATGTCGCCGCGCATTCCGTATGACGATGTTGTCAGCAACGCGGTGCGGCAGGGACGTGCAATAACAGAATACAGCGCTAATCCGGTTGCGGATGCTATTCGACGTATTTGGGACGAGCTGCAGCAGAGGTTGGCTGCGAGCTAAGTAGAAGCCTAATATGGCCATATCGACATATTCCATCATTACACTTTTGGAGGAGCACATGAGCAGGGTACCGGAAATCGTGGCACAAGCATGGGAGAGGCGGCAGGGGCCAATTGTTTTAACTACAGTCTCCGCGGATGGCACGCCTAACGCAATTTATGCGTCGTGCGTGCGCCGTCATGATGAAGAGATATTCATTATCGCGGATAACTATATGTCAAAAACCCGTTCCAACGTCTTGGCTGGTAGCAAGGGGGCGCTGCTCTTTATTACCGAGGACCACCAGGCATACCAACTTAAGGGTATCCTCACTTACGAAACCTGCGGGCTGCTTTATGATGAGATGAAGGGATGGCTAGATCCCAGACACCCTGGTCACGCGGCGGTAGTGCTGCATGTCCAGCAGGGGTATACTGGAGCCACGCAAATATTCTAGCGCCGAGGGAGCATGCGATGGCTCATGTGGCAGCAGTATGTGCCAGCGAGAGACGAAGCGACCCCAAGCTGAATGTCGGCGAGGCCGAACTACGCGCCGGGTATGGCTTAGTGGGCGACGCCCATGCGGGGGTGAGTGTGCGCGAGGTAAGCCTGCTCGGGCTCGAGAGCATCGAGGAGGTAAACCGCATCCACGGTATCAATGCCAGGCCGGGTTCCTTTGCCGAGAACATTACTACCAGTGGGTTCGATCTCCTCGCTTTGCGATTGGGAGACCGGCTGCTAGTGGGGCCTGCCCTGCTCGAAGTGGTCCAGATTGGTAAGCCCCCGGATGCTGCGCATACTTACGCATATCAGGGTTTGTCGCTTCTGCCGCGCAAAGGTATCTTTTGCCGCGTGCTGCGCGGAGGACACATAGCCCAAGGCGATATTATTCAGCGGGCGCTCAAGGAGAAACAATGAAGCTTACCTGCGTGGTGGACAATACTGTCAGATTATCCTCCCCTTTATGGGGTGAACACGGCTTGGCAGTGCTGATCGAACTGAATGACACTCGCATGCTG
Organism: Chloroflexota bacterium; assembly: GCA_021372475.1. Classification (GTDB taxonomy): domain Bacteria; phylum Chloroflexota; class Anaerolineae; order UBA1429; family UBA1429; genus JAJFUJ01. Next base: position 8,005 of record JAJFUJ010000131.1, read on the forward strand.
TTCGATACGGGCGCGAGTGGCACAATATTACTCCATAACCTAGCGCTATTGAATGTGCGCCCCGCCGACTGCGATGCCCTGGTGCTGAGCCACGGACATTATGACCATACCGGCGGCCTGGCGCTGCTTTTGGAAGCCCACCCGGGGTTGAAGGTGTATGCCCATCCGGGGGTGCTGCGCGCACGCTATATGCATGCTGGCGATGAATACCGTTCCATCGGCATGCCGATGGAATCAGAGTTGCTGCGCTCATCAGCCGAGTTGCATCTGGGTACCGACTATAAAGAGGTACTCAGCGGAGTATGGACTACAGGCCAGATTAGCGAGCGCTCGGAAGCAGAGGGACGCGGCAAAGGGCATATGGTACGCGCAGGTGATGACTGGCTATCCGACCCGTATGAGGACGATCAGGCGCTAGTGCTGCGCGGTAAGGAAGGCGTAACGCTCCTGTGCGGCTGCTGCCATGCCGGCTTGCTCAACACAATCGAGCATGTCAAACGCGTTTTTGGCGTATATCCGCGGAATATCATCGGCGGAATGCATCTGGCCTCGGCAGATGAGGGGTATTTGCAGATTATCGCCCAGCGCCTGGAGGCGCTGGGGTCACCGCAGCTCTACCCGTGCCACTGCACCGGGCAAAACGCCTGCACAATACTAGCGAGCTTGATGGGGAAGCACATCGCTCCCTGGGCGGCTGGCAGCGAATTGACTGTGTAGGAGCGCCTCTTTTTATGCGTGGAGCAGCCCGAACCGCGCAAATGTCCCCTGCTAGCTTGACCGTGATCCTTATCCCCTACGCATCTGCTGCATCTGGCAGGGCAGCATCCGACGTCACCCAAGAACAACCTACCGCTCAGACGAGCCGTACGGCAATCCAGAATTCGAGCCCGGGGTTCACCTTGAGCTGGAATTCGGACGGCTAGGCGCTGAGTGCCTGCCGGTATTCTCGATCCATCCGCTGCGGGCGCGTGTTTCCTGTTCGCGGTGCGCATCGACCAGTTTCTTGAATCCGCTGAAGCAGAAAAGCATCAGGCTAAGGCCCACCTGCGGCAGACGCTCAGGCCATGGCAAGCCTGAACTGCGCCGTAAGGTGAGGATGAGCAGGGTCACTACGCCGCAGCCCACACCGAAGTTAAAATGCTTCAGGGCGAACGCGACAAAGAGAAATACTCCAAAGCTAAAAAAAAGGATCGGCCACGGCATGATGAGAGCAAGGTAACCGACAGCGCAAGCCAGGCCTTTACCGCCGATAAAGCTAGTCCAGATCGGGAAGCCGTGGCCGACCATCACCGCCAGGCCGGCGGCGTAAATTGTGCCTGGCCAATCGGCGAAACGCAGCACCAGAAAGCAGACCAGGGCAGCTTTGGCGGCATCCAGCAGGGAGGTCAAGACCCCCGCCGGCACCCCAACAACCCAGCCCACGTTGCGCCCGCCGACATTCCCCTCGCCTTCGACACGGATATCCTTGCCGGTGAGCAGCCTGGTGATAATATAGGCAAAGGGAATTGAGCCAAGCAAATAACCTGCAGCAATAATGCCGATATCAACTAGCATTGCGTTATCCGCCTGATAATAACCTCTATTATAACACGCGCAGCCTATACTAGTGACATAAGATTGCGAAATTACCTGGACCACTATGTGCATAACCTAAAATCAGGTATGATTAGCGCTAGGAGGAAAACGATGGATAATTTCCTGAAAGAAAAGGTAGTGGTCATCACCGGCGCAAGCTCGGGGATCGGCGCGGCGACGGCGCGCCTACTGGCGGCACAGGGCTGCCGCTTGGTGTTGGCGGCGCGCTCGGTGCGCAAGCTGGAGGTGTTGGCGGCGGAATTGGGCGAACAAACCCTGGTGGTGCCTTGCGACGTTGGCCGCCGCGATGATAGCCCCGCTATGGCAGCGGCAGCCCTGGCGCGCTATGGGCGCATCGATGCGCTGTTCGCCAACGCGGGATTGTATCTAGCCGGGCAATTCGCCGAGGGCAGCCCAGAGGCATATGCCAAGCTGATCGATACCAACGTTAGCGGCGTCATGCGCAGCATCCATGCGGTGCTGCCGGCCATGCGCGCCCAACAGAGCGGCGATATCATCATCACCAGCTCGATTTCGGGGCATGTTGATATCCCCTGGGAACCGGTGTATTCTGCCTCCAAGCACGCGGTGCAGGGCCTGGCGCATACCCTCAGGCGTCAATTGATGGGTGACAACATCCGCGTGGGCAGCATCGCGCCGGGAATGGTGGCTAACGAGCTGTGGGGCATCACCCGCGCGGAGGATATCGCCCGGCACTTGGCGGAGCATACCGCGCTGAGCTCGGAGGATGTGGCGCGCGCGGTGGTCTTTATGCTTGCCCAGCCGCCTCACGTGACCATCCGCGACCTGGTGATGCTGCCGCAGAGGCAGGATTTATAAACTTACGTTCCAAAGGGGATATAGGATGCGTTCCACAGAATATGATGTCATCGTGGCTGGCGGCGGACCGGCGGGCATTGCGGCGGCCATCGCGGCCGGGCGGTTCGGCGCACGCACGCTGCTGATCGAAAAGAACGCTTATTTCGGCGGCACCTGGACGGCCGGCGGGATGTCGCTGATCATCGATTACGACAACAAGGCCGGGCTGATGGCCGAGATCAA
>JAJFUJ010000147.1 GCA_021372475.1 Chloroflexota bacterium
AGCAAAGCATACCACTCGCCGCCGCCAGGCAAGTTGACAAATTTATCCATTACAAAGTCGTACACCTTACGGAAGGCGCTCCAATAGCGTTCTTCGCCAAACAAGGCATAAGCGTCCAGCAGCCCAACCATCGCTTCAGCGTGCTGCCAGAACTGCTTATGCTGGACACGCGCCGGTGCGGCAGCCGGTCCTTCGATATACAAACCGCCGTAATCCCAATCGATACCGTAGGCCAGGCACTGGTCAAAGATCGGCTTAACTAAGGCTGCGTATTGCTCGCGCGGCTGACCGAGGATATCGGCAGCATGCAGCAGCAGCCAGGCAAACTCGACGTTGTGGCCGTACGAAGTGTAATCGAGCGGTTTGGAACCCCCCTCGGGCGGTTCGTTGGAGCCCCACTCGACGGCAAAGTCGATGGCGCGCAGCGGTGTAAAATCAAGCGCAAACTGCATATAGCCGGTGCCGCTATCCGGCTGCAGCATCCTGCTGCTAATCAAATCAATAGTTTCGAGCAGACGCCGCCGATGGCTGGAGTTATGCGTCATCTCGTAAAAGCGCGTCAATGCCTCCATCATGTGCATATGCACGTCCAGGCTCTTGCGGTCGCCGCCGTAGATGCCGGGGCGCTCCGGCTGCCAGTCAGGCAGCATAATCTCATAGTAACCGCCATGAGCAGTATCTGCCATATGCTGGGCAATCGCCGCATAAGTGCGCTCTGCCGCCTCATGTCCGCGTTCATCGCCGGAAGCGAGGTGATATTCGCTAAAAGCGTACAGCCCAAAGCATTGGCCGTAGCCTACCTTACCGCAGAACGTTGGATTGCCAGTCCGGTCGGCAATCCAGTTCCAACCAGAGTGCTCAGCATCCCAGTAATGAGCAAGGATGAAATCGGCGCCCTGGCGGGCCTGCTCCAGACAGGAGGCTCCGCCGTAACCCGACCGATAGGCGCTGGACATGGTATAAAGCATGCGAATCTGCATCAAAAAGGTCTTGGTTGTCTCGCCGGTTGGGCGACCGCTGCGGTCGAAATAGGTGAGGAAACCTCCGTACTGCGGATCTGGGGAACGTGTCAGCCAGAACGGCAGCAGGGTACCCGTCAGATAAGACTCGGTGCGCCCGAGTATCTCACGCACTTCTTTGGAACTAGGCATCGCTCCCTCCTGCATAGAGCTGGTTTTCTATCCAGTGCAACTGCCCTACCTGTCCGTCATAGCCGAGGAACTGGGAAAGCGCACATTTCAGCAAATAAGGTTCCCCGGTTGAAAAGTACGTCTGCACACCAACCGCATCGTCCGGCGTCAGCAGGTGGTGTTCGCTCAGCACACGCTCCACTTGTCTGGCCACTGCATCGCTCGGTTCGAGCACCTGCAGATGAGGAGCGTATAGTTTCTCGATGGTAGGGATAAGAAAGGGATAATGAGTGCAGCCGAGCACCAGCGTATCCGCACCTGCGCACACAAGCGGGTCGATGCAGGCACGCAGGAGGTTCTCGATTTCCTCGCCCGCCACCACGCCGGCCTCGATTAACTCTACCAGCCCTGGACAGGCGGCCGCTATTACGCGCACCCCGGCTGTATGATGGATGACAACATCCTCATAGAGCTTGCCGTTTAGCGTGCCGGGAGTAGCCAGCACGCCCACCACACCGCTTGTAGTGGCCTGGGCTGCCGGCTTCACGGCCGGCACCATGCCGATGAAGGGTATGACTGGAAAAGCGCTGCGCAACTGCCCAAGCGCCGCCGCGGAGGCCGTATTGCAGGCCACCACCACAGCCTTGGCGCGGTGTTCGATGAGATAGCGGCTGATTCCTTCAGCCAGCCGCGAGATAGCTTCCGGCCCCTTGGCGCCGTAGGGACAGTTGGCGCTATCGGCAATATATAGGAGCGACTCATGGGGCAGCCTTTGGCGCAGTGCGCGCACAACAGAGAGCCCGCCTACGCCGGAATCAAAGACACCGAGAACACCGTTTGGTTCAACCATCCTAGTCTTCAGTAACAAGCCTCCACAAAGCCACGGAAGATGGCGCGCGCTGCAGCATCTTCGGGCATCAATCCCTCGGGATGCCATTGAACGCCCAAGACGTACCGCGCGCCGGGGAGTTCGATAGCCTCGACGACTCCATCAGGGGCAGCGGCCGAAGCGATGAACCCTTGCGCTATCCTGCCAACCGCTTGGTGGTGATGGCTGTTCACCCGCAGATCCCCTGCAAATCCGACCTGGCGCGCCAGCAGCGTTCCGGGCTTTATCTCGACCACATGTGCGTATCCTTCGCCGACCTGGTAACTCACGGCATGGGAGGCAGCTCCCGCGACTTCGCTGGGGATATCCTGAATGAGCGAACCGCCCGCTGCCACATTGAGCGTTTGAATGCCGCGGCAAATACCTAGAATCGGCAGATTTGCAGCCAGCGCCCAGGCGGTGTACTGCAGCTCGATACGGTCGCGCTCGGGCGAAACAAAAGTAAGTTTGCCGGAATCTGCCTCGTGGTAGCGACAGGTCTCCAAATCGCCGCCGCCAATCAGCAGCAACCCGCTGCATAAGGCCAACAACCTGCGTGCGGCCGATTCATCGGCTGTGGGCGGCAGCAGAATAGGTGTGGCATCAGCCATAACAAGAGCATCCACATAAGCCTGGCGGGCTTCGATTACCTGCTCGTTGCGTAGAGAAGGATAAGCCGGAATGCCGATGAGGGGGTGTTGCACGCAAGTCTCCTTAATTGTATTCACCGCATTATACGCAGCGATTCGACCGAGAGCCAAACTGGACATTGACAAAGAGGCCGCCGCCAGCTTATACTCTGACCGAGGTTGATGCGCGCATGCCCCACGAAACCGAATTGACACCCATCCGCAGCCAATATTTACAAGTCAAGCAGCGCCATCCGGACGCGATTGTCTTTTTCCGCCTGGGCGATTTCTATGAGACTTTCGATGAGGACGCCCAAATAGCTTCACGCGAGCTGGACGTCGTCCTCACTTCGCGCAACGTAGCCAAGGGTCAGCGTATCCCGATGGCCGGCGTGCCCTACCATGCCGTCGAGTCATACATCGCCCGTTTGATTAACAAAGGTTACAAAGTAGCTATCTGCGAGCAAACTTCCAGCCTGCCGATTAAGGGGCTTATGTCGCGCGAGGTAGTGCGCGTGGTCACCCCGGGCACCCTGGTCGAGCCGGGTATGCTGACCGAAAAGCGCAACAACTTTTTGTGCAGTGTGGTGAGCGATGGCGAGAAAATAGGGATCGCCTATGTGGATATCACCACCGGTGAGTTTGCTACGACGCAAATGAGCGACCCTGCGCCGGAGACCGCTATCCTGCGCGAGTTGGACCGCCTGTCGCCGGCCGAGGTGCTGTTGAGCGACATGAACGATGCCTACCGCGGCCAGGGCCAGGAAGCCCAACGAGAAGTACTACGGCGCTATCCCTTTCTGGAACCGCTCAATTTCTCGTTTACGCTGTACGATGGCTGGCGCTTTGAGCTTGGGAATTGCCGTCAGGCGCTGCTGGAGCATTTTAACGTGACAACGTTGGCTGGTTACGGCTGTGAGAACCTGCCGCTCGCCCAGCGCGCAGCGGGCGTGCTGGTGCAGTACCTGCGGCAAAATCAACCGGCAGCCTTGGTCCAACTTACCAGCCTGACGACCTATTCAACCGACGCATTCATGACGCTCGACCCGGCAACCCGCCGCAACCTCGAACTGACTGAGACTATCCGCGACCATACCGCCCGCGGCTCGCTGCTGGGGGTGCTTGACCAGACGTTTACCCCGATGGGCGGGCGGCTGCTCAGGCGTTGGCTGCTGCAGCCGCTGCTGAACCTTGCCCAATTACAGGACAGGCAGGCAGCCGTGCGGATGGCGTTCGCTTCGGTGCACTTGCGCGGCGAACTGCGCGCGCAGCTTCGCCTGATGGGCGACCTGGAACGCCTGACAAACCGTATAGTGCAGGGGATCGCCGGCCCACGCGAGTTGCTCGGGCTGAAAGAGGCTCTGGCGCGCGTTGAGTTGCTCCGTAAACTCACCGCCAGCCTGGCAGGCGCCTCAGAGCAAAAAGAAGAGTTACCTTATCCTTTCGGCAGCGACGACCTCCCGCTGTTTACGGAATTGGCGGAACTGATAACCAACGCCTTGGTAGATGAGCCTCCTGCCACCATCGCAAATGGCGGTTTTATCAGGCAGGGCTACAGCAGCGAGCTTGATGCCATCGAAAGCTCTGTCGCCGAAGCCAAAGCCTGGGTAGCCGGATTGGAACGGCGCGAACGCGAGCGCACCGGCATCAAAACCCTCAAAGTGGGCTACAACAAGGTATTTGGTTATTATCTGGAGATATCATCCTCTTATACAGCCGCTGCGCCCAGCGAATATATCCGCAAGCAAACGCTGGTTAATGCGGAGCGCTACATCACTCCCGAGCTCAAAGAACGTGAGACGCTCATCCTGAATGCGGCAGAACGCACAAACGAGCTGGAGGCGACGCTTTACCATGAACTGCTGAGCAAACTTGCCGCCCATGCCGAAGGACTGCTGGCGCTAGCACAAACTATCGCTCATCTGGATGTTTATACTGCCCTGGCCGAGGTGGCCGCCGTTAACGCCTATACCTGCCCCGTCCTGACAGAGGATGGCAATATCCTGATCGAGGCCGGCCGCCATCCGGTGGTAGAGCAGATGCTGCGCAGCGAGCGCTTTGTGCCCAACGATACCGATCTCTTCCCGGCCGAGGCGATTCATATCATCACCGGGCCGAATATGAGCGGCAAATCGACCTATCTGCGTCAGGTAGCGCTCATCGTGTTGATGGCACAGATCGGCTCGTTCGTGCCGGCTAAATCCGCCCATATCGGTTTGGTTGACCGAATATTCGCGCGCGTCGGCGCCCAGGACGAAATCACCGCAGGGCAAAGCACCTTTATGGTCGAGATGGTCGAGATGGCTAACATCCTCAACCATGCTACGACGCACAGCCTGTTGATTCTGGATGAGATTGGCCGCGGTACCAGCACATATGACGGCATCTCGATTGCCTGGGCAGTGGTCGAATATCTGCATAACCATCCGCGGTTACAGGCCAAGACGTTGTTTGCCACGCACTACCACGAGCTTACCGATTTAGACCAGTTTTTACCGCGCGTGCGTAATTATAATGTGGCTGTAGCTGATACGGACGGCCAAATCGTCTTTACCCGCCGTATTGTGCCAGGCAGCGCCGACCGCAGCTATGGCATCCACGTGGCGCAAATGGCTGGGCTGCCGGGGCCGATTGTGCACCGGGCAGAAGAGATCCTGCAGGAACTGGAGAAAGCGTCCAAACGCGTGCCCGTGCAGACCGGCAAGCAGACTATCCGCATGCAACAGTTGTCATTATTTTCACAATCAAATCCGGTGCTCGATGAACTGCGCGCTCTGGATGTCGTCTCCATGTCGCCGCTGGACGCCTTGAATAAGTTGTTCGAGCTGCAGCGCAAGGCGCAGTAGCAATGCCCCGCCGCATACGGCCGTCTGCTATCCTCGCCGCCATCGCGCTGGTTGCTGCAGTCGTACTGCTAGTTAGCAATCCCGCGCGTGAGGAACAAGACATTTCCCAGCAGCGCCTGGATACGGCTGCACTGGCGCTCGGGCCGGAATATACGATCAGCCAGACGTTCCTCTCCAGGCACAGTGATCTTAGCTCCATTACCATCACACTCGTGCGTTATGAACGCGCCGAACAACCACCTGCTGACGCGCGCCTGCTTCTGACCCTCGAACGGCTGGACCAAGCATCCGCACCTGTTACCGCATCCATCGCGATTCGCGGGTTGACGCATAATCAGCAGGTGCGTTTTGATTTCCCCGCACTGACGGATTCGCGCCAGGCGACCTACCGGATGACGCTGCAAACAGAGCAGGATTACGGCATCACGGTCTGGCGGACGCTCAGCGATGCCTATGCTGAAGGCCAATGCTCAATCAACGGCCAGGCGCAGGGCGGGGACATCCGTTTTTCCACCGCATATGACTACCACCTGCGCGATATGACACGCGACCTGGCCGCCCAGATTAACCGTTGGCTGACGGCGCTGCCCGGCTTGGCGTTGGTTCTCGGGCTGCCTGGGTTGGCTTTGGCGCCATGGCTGCTGCCCAGGCGGCGCCTGCGTTGGCCGATAATCAGCGGATATATCCTTACGCTCAGCCTGGCGTGCTGGCCGATTCTGTTTTTGTGGGCTTCGGTTGCGCCGGTCTCGCTGGGGGGCTGGCGCATCTGGCTCATCCTGGCAGCGCTGGTTGGTCTAGCAGGATGGGGATGGGTGCGCAGGCGCAGCGCGCTGCGCGGATTCCCTTCTGAAGCTGGAGACGGCGCTGAGGCAGTGCTGGCCCTCATCCTGGCCTTGAGCGCTGCTACGCGCCTGTTACAGGTACGCAACCTGGTGCTGCCCAACTGGGTCGATTCGCTCCACCACAGTTTGCTGACCCAGTTGCTGGCTGAAACCGGTTATGTGCCGGCCAGTTATCAACCTTATATGCCCGTAGATAATCTCCACTACCACTTTGGCTTCCATGCGACGGCGGCAGCGCTTACCTGGCTCAACCCGCTTGGCAGCCCGCAGGCCGTGCTGCTGCTAGGTCAGGCGCTGGGCGCAATAGCTCCTCTGGCGCTGTATCTGCTGGCTACTACCCTGACGGGCAAGCGCTGGGCGGGGACTGGCGCCGCGTTGGTTGCCGGGTTGATTTGCTACATGCCCGCCTACTATGCCTCGTGGGGCAGATACACCCATTTGTTAGGATTGATCATGTTGTGCCCTGTGGTCTGCTCATTTTACGAGCTGCCAGGGCAGATAGGTGAACGTGCCTCTGGCTGGCGACAGATACTGCTTGGCGGAGTGCTCCTGGCCGGCCTGGCGTTAGGCCATTATCGGGCGCTGATATTCGCGGCGCTGTTCATTGCTGTCCTCATCCCCTTGCAGCTTGTGCGCCGGCGATTTACAGGTTGGAAACAAGTCTTGTCAGGTACTGCACTCATGGTAGGTATGAGTGGCCTGCTGGCCAGTCCGTGGATTTACCGCCTGGCAAGCCTGGTTTTGCCGAATGTAGGCTCTACCTACGGCGGATGGGCGGCCATCGAGGGGTATAATTCCTTTCCTGGCAACCTGCTGCAAGGCGCCCTAAATCACCTGTTGTTGGCAGCCAGCGCAGCCTCGGTCATCTGGGCATTCATCAGACGCCGTTGGGAAATCATTGCCACGGCGATATGGGCCGGGCTCTGTCTCCTGGCTGCCAACCTGCACCTGTTGGGTTTGTTTGATTTCTGGCTGCTGCCGAATTCCGCCGTCGTTATCTCATTTTGGCTGCCGGTTGGACTGTTAATCGGCTGGTTGGCGGCAGATTTGTGCGACTGGCTGCCGTGCGCTGCCGGATGGATCAGCACGCAGCTCAAGGCACGCAGCCCGGATGCGCCGCACTGGCAGAAATACTGTCGGCTGCTCCTGGCGGCAGCGATGTTGCTTGCAGCATTATGGGGAAGCTGGCGTATGGTGGATATCATTAACCCGGTCACCGTTCAGGTAACCGAGGATGACCTTAGCGCGATGCGTTGGATAACAGAGAATACCCCTTCCGATGCGCGGTTCCTGGTTAATACCCGTGCCTGGTCGGGCGAGCTACACGTCGGCAGCGATGCGGGTTGGTGGATCCCGCTGCTCACCGGGCGTTCAGCCAGCATGCCGTGTATCCTGCACACACAGGGCACCGGCTCGTATGCCCAAACGGTTCATGATTTGGCAGTATTGGTCGAATCGAGCACAACGCTGGAGGAGCCGGCAGTGTTAGACGCCCTGACTCAGGCCGGGATAACCCACGTGTATATCGGCGCAGCGGGAGGCAACCTGATGCCCGCCGCATTGGATGCCAGCAAGCACTTTCAGCTCATCTACAGTTACGGGCCGACACGCATTTACAAGTTCGCGCCTGATTCGAATTAGGCGTTTAACACATCCGCAATGTATACCGGATTTGACCATGCGACGCGGCCAGCCTGATCCTCACATTCTACACGCATAAAAAGCTGGTTCTCGCGGAGCGGCATGACCGCGGTGGTTATTTCTGTGCCAGGCTTGGCACGAAAACGTGCCCCTGTCGGCATCTTACCGTAGAAGGTGATATATCGGCACGGGCTGCAACGGACAAACAAGGCCGGTTGGCCGTCATCAGTGTGTACAAGCCGTAAATCATCGATGAGTGGACCCGTCGTGGAGTAAAAAGTTCCCCGACGCAAGGCTTCGAGGACAGCCTTCTCCTCCAGAGACGGCGCCTTAACCATCACCCAGCCCAATCCCTCCTCGCCTGCTGTGCCGTGGCCGTCATCGACAGCCAGTCCTGTGAAATGTGCGCCGGCCGAAAGGGATTCGTCCCACTCGGTGCGGGCATATCCCAGCCCAAGTGTAACATCGCAGCCGGAATTATATACCTCCACGCCCAGGATGCCAGGTGTGGCAATCAGGGAATCATACGTCTGACCTGTCCAGTATGGGTGAGCAAAGAACGGCAATCCGCCCAGCCGCAGCACTTCGGCAGCCAGTTTATTAGGGTCGGATGCGAGAGCCATATCGGGCAGGCCGCTAGTGCCAACAGTGAGCATATGGTAACCGGGGCCGTGGAGCTCTACACCGGACACGGTAATCCAGTCGCCGGTATTCGAGCGTGTACCGGGTGTGTATACCCAGTGGTCGGTGATGGCGATAAAGTCATATCCGTGCGCGCGGTACCATGCACAGACTGCTTCCGGGCTGGAACGTCCATCAGATTGAGTAGTATGGGTATGCAGATTACCGCGATACCAATGTCCGGGCAGAGAGAATGGCGAAATCCAGGACATTCTTTTCCTCCGTAATGAGGGTTACGAACTGCTGGGTGCTGCGATAGTGGCCGTCTTTGATTTTACCCGCTTGAGACGGAAAAGGTCCTCGCGGTCTTTTTCCTCGAGGGTAGCCTCAATATAGCGTACTGTTTCCTCGTAAGCGGGGATGAACACGGAACGCAGGGCATTCACGCGGCGTTGGGTGCGTTTGAGTTCGAGCGTCAGACGCCAGACTGTGGTGACATAGTTAGCCAGGGGACCTAACAAATCCACTACCTCAGCCCATTCATGCTGTGCGCGATCGAGCACAACACTGGTATCTCCAAAACCATAAGGCAGTCTGGATTGCGGCGCATAAATGGTGACCTCGGGGACGGGAACGCCCATCACGCTGCGCGGCGTAACATGGGTATCGACATCGCTGACGCGCGAGAGAGCGAAGCGCATCACACGTTCAGTGCCCATTGCCGCTCTGGCTTGCTGCAAAATCGCATAGGCTTGTTTGAATTGCTCGTTCGTTTGGCCCTGGATATCCTCGGCCTGCCCAATGACACGCATTATCTCGAGCATCAATACCTCACGCTTGCGGTCCAGCAGCTTGTAACCCTGGCGAGCCAGAGCCAACTGCTGCTTGGCGAGAATGAGGTTGCTGCGAGTGGCTGCCAGCTTTGTCCTGGGCATTAGTTAACGCTCTTATCTACATAATGCAGCTTCAGGTCCTGCGTATTGATGCGAGTAAGTTCTTCTTGCGGAAGTAAACTCAGCACACGCCAACCTAAATCGAGGGTTTCATCTACCGAGCGCGCCTCGGTCTGCTTCTGGCCAATGAAATTGCGCTCGAATGCTTCCCCAAATGCCAGATAATTACGATCAGCGGATGCCAGCTCTTCCTCACCAATCACCGCAGCAAGGCTCCTAACCTCCTGCACACGGGCGTATGCTGCATACAACTGGTCTGCCAAAGCAGGATGGTCCTCGCGGGTGAACCCTGCGCCAATGCCATCCTTCATCAGGCGTGAGAGGGAGGGCAACACATTGATACATGGGTAAATCCCGGAGAGGTGCATATCGCGGCTAAGGACGATTTGCCCTTCGGTGATATAACCTGTCAGGTCGGGAATCGGGTGGCTGATGTCATCATTCGGCATAGTAAGGATGGGCATCTGCGTAATCGAGCCGCGTTTGCCCTTGAGGATTCCGGTCCTTTCATATAGCGCCGCCAGGTCACTGTAGAGGTAGCCTGGATAACCTTTGCGGCTGGGTACCTCCCCGCGCTGGCTGGCCAACTCGCGTAAAGCCTCGCCATAGTTCGTCATATCGGTCATGATAACCAGCACGTGCATTTCCAGGTCAAAAGCGAGGTGCTCTGCCAGAGTCAAGGCCAGATGCGGCGTCAGGATGCGCTCCATTGGCGGGTCATCCGCTAGGTTCAGGAACATCGCCGTCGAGCTCTGCGCCCCGCTCTCCTCAAAACTGTTGCGAAAGTACTCGGCGTCATCATGACGGACGCCCATTGCGGCAAAGATCACAGCGAATGGTTCATCGCTGTGCTTGAGATGTGCTTGACGTGCGATCTGCGCCGCCAACTCGTTATGCGGCAGGCCGCTGCCGGAGAAAATCGGGAGTTTCTGACCGCGAATTAGCGTGTTTGTTGCGTCAATCGCCGAAACGCCGGTGATAATCAAGTCACGCGGATATTCCCGTTCGGTCGGATTGATGGGAGCGCCGTTGACATCCGCCATAACGTCGCTGACGGGCAGCGCCATGCCGTCCAACGGCTCACCACTGCCGTTCATCACGCGACCGAGCAGTTCAACGGAGACGCCGAATTGCAGCGGAACACCGGTGAAACGAGCCCTGGCAGATTCAGGTTCAATTCCGCTGGTGCCGGTCCACACTTCAACGATGGCCTTATCTTCGCTCACCGCGAGGACGTGCCCGCGACGCAGGCTGCCGTCTCGAAGCCGGATCTCTACATCCTCATTGTATGCAACCCCGGATACTCCGGAAACACCCAAGATGGATCCGTAAACCTCGTCAACGCCGCGATACAGCTTGGTTATCAACCGATCAGGTATATCTGCGCTCATGCGCCGTAATCCTTACCTATAACATTTAGCTTCGCATCAACCCGAGTTCGCAGTTCCTGTAATAATTCGGGCTGGTCGTTCGGCACAGTAGCTCGCGCTCTGACAATCTCTGGCCATAGATCCATTTCATTCTGCAACCTGCCCACCGGGCAACCTTGCTCGATTATTTTTCTACCGCGGTCGTAGATATGCAGCAACAGCCTGACAAGTGCAACTTGTTTTGCGGGAGAGCTGTAGGCATCGACCGGATCCATCGCATTCTGCTGCAGAAAAGCTTCCTTAATTGTGCGGGCAATCAGCAATATAAAACGCTCCATATCAGGCAACGTATCCTGCCCGACCAGTTTGGCGATATCGAGCAAACTGGATTCCTGCTGCAATATAGCCATCATCTGCTTGCCTAAATCCTGCCAATCAGGGGCTTGATGAGCGCCCCACCAAGCGCTGATATCGTCCCGATAGCCAGAGTAGCTGCTCAGCCAGTTAATAGATGGAAAGTGCCTGGCGGCCGCTAAATCTTTATCGAGTGCCCAGAAAACGCGCACAAAGCGCTGGGTATGTTGGGTTACCGGTTCGGAAAAATCGGCGCTTGGGGGCGATATGGCACCTACCACCGTTACCGAGCCAGTATTTCCAGCCAGTGTAGTCACCCTGCCGGCGCGTTCATAAAACGCGGCCAGACGCGAGGGGAGATAGGCCGGGAAACCTTCTTCGGCGGGCATTTCCTCAAGGCGACCGGATACCTCGCGCAAGGCTTCAGCCCAGCGAGAAGTTGAATCGGCCATGAGGGCGACAGCGTAACCCATATCGCGGTAATATTCAGCTAGGGTAATGCCAGTATAAATGCTGGCCTCGCGCGCGGCTACCGGCATGTTAGAAGTATTAGCCACCAGAATGGTGCGTTCCATAAGAGACCGCCCGGTTCTGGGGTCCTGCAGTTTGGGGAATTCGATCAACACGTCGGTCATCTCATTGCCGCGTTCACCGCAGCCAATATAGACGACAATATCCGCGTCTGACCACTTGGCAAGTGCGTGCTGTAGCACCGTTTTCCCAGCGCCAAACCCTCCGGGTATGGCTGCCGTACCGCCTTTGGCGATAGGGAAGAGGATATCGATAACTCGCTGACCGGTCAGCAAAGGCTCACTGGGAGCCACACGCTCGCGAATAGGCCGAGGTTGGCGAACCGGCCAACGCTGCAGCATCGAGCATGTCACTTCACCTTGAACCGTAGAAAGCTTGACTAAGGGGGTATCAATCGTATAGTCGCCTTCATTAGCCAGCCAAGTAACCGTGCCAGATACATTGGGGGGTAGCATCAGCCGATGTTGCAAGTTTGCAGTTTCCGGCACAACACCCCAGACTTGTCCGGGAGTGAGCGCCGTCCCGATCGAAACACTTGGGCTAAAGTGCCACTTGGTTTCCCGCGAAAGAGGAGCGGCTGTAAAGCCGCGCTGGATGAATGCCCCCGAAAGCGCCGCCAAGTCCTTGAGCGGGCGTTGGATTCCATCAAAAATGCGGCCTATCAGGCCCGGTCCAAGCTCAACCGCCAGGGGAGCACCGCTGCCATAAACAGGTGCGCCGGGCTTGATACCCTCAGTCTCCTCGTATACCTGGATGGTTGCTTCATCGCCGCGAATAGAAAGCACTTCACCGACCAGGTGCATATCACTCACCTCAACCTGCTCCAACATTTGGAGCGGGCTGCTAATGCGCACCTTCACTACAGGTCCGCTTATCCAGGTTATTTTACCGACTTCCAAAATTGTTCCTCTTCATAAACACGGCAATTAGACGCTTGCTGTATCCGCCTCGAGTATCCGCAAAACCTGATTACGCAGTGTGGACTGTACTAATGCAAAGCGTGCTGCGAATGAATTATCAACCATCACATGAGAATTGCTGCGGTAAACAAGCACCCCACCCCAGATATCCGCCGCAACCTGGTTCAGATGCAAGCTGGTTGCTCCCAGAGTGGAAGCTAGATTCTGTTCAACGCGCAAACACAATTCAGGCGTAACCAAATCCATGTCATGCGCTCCTACCTGCAGCTCCAGTTCACCGCCTTGTAGTTGCTCCGCCGCATCGACAATTAGGTCTTCCAGAATACGCGCGCGCACAGATGGCGGAGCTGTAACAACAGAGCGCAGTTCCTGCTCCACCTGCTGCCATACCTCGCCCAAAAACTGTTCATGCGCCACTGTCTTATGTTTGAGCACCTCGAGCTTGACTTGAGCCAGGATACGTTGGTGCTCCGCGTAGTCCTCTTGCTCGGAGTCCTTTGCGTGTTGTTCCCGCTTTCGTTCGAGCTCAGCTTGTGCCTGCGCCTGTATATTAGCTGCCTGCTCGCGCGCTTCGGCGAGCTTATTCAAAGCTATTTCCGTTACTTGGCGGTGCAGATAGGCCTCGAGGCCTTTACCTATCGGACTCACCCTTGTTGCCTCCAAGCGAGATTCCCACGGAACGCTGTACCATCTCCATCAGCGACGGCGCCCCTGCGCCCTCAACCTGACCAGGCACCTCAATTATCAGCGGAGAGATGCTCGAAATTTCGAGCTGGTCGACGCGTTCGCGACTCAGGGAAGCCACGTCTGCGCTGATAATAATCATGCCTATTGTTTTATCCTGCAAGGCTGCTTCCAATATGGACGATAACTCGTCGGCTGTATGGACTATCTTGCCGCTAATACCTGCGAGTGAAAAGCCAAGCACGCAATCCGGGTTACCAATCACATATGGGCGCATGGATATCTTAACGGCTTAAAATCATAAAAGAGATAATTAAACCATAAATTGCGATACCTTCCGCCAACCCTACAAAAATAAGGCTGCGACCCAGGATCTCTGGTTTCTCGGTTATTCCGCCGATAGCCGCCGCACCGGAGATACCAACTGCGATCCCAGCTCCGATACAAGCTAACCCAGTAGCAAGCGCCGCTCCCATGGATGGATCGGACGATGCCGCAGTGGTAGTTGTTTGAGCCAGAACCGTTAAAGGATTCCCCAAGGTAAGAATCATCATTCCCAAGGCGAGCAATACAACCAGGCCGTTTATTGAGACAAGTCCGCCGACCAAGGTACGAATCGTCTGGCGAGGAGTCTTGCTGCGGTTCGCCCATCTTATTGCTGCGAAACCAACAATAACCAAGAGCAGCGATACAATAGTAACTGGCTTCATATTGTTCCACTCCTTTTATGTGAGACTATCTCATATTTTACAGCAGGTAAGGTAAGGGGTTTGAACGGGATACCACCACCGCTAAAGAATTTTCCAAAGAATTCATAGTATTCCAAACGCAGGGTTTGGATACCTACAATCAAGCCTTCGAGGACCAGGATAAATATATTGCCTATGATCATTATGAAAATTCCGAATACGGCGATGTGCGTTGACCTGATAATCATTTGTGACAAGAGTGAAAATGCCATACTTAATCCCATATGTGCGACCGCAAAGGCGCCCAAGCGCACGAACGAAAGAGTGTTGCTCACATAGTTAATCATAGTCTCGAAAAACTCAAAAAACGATTGCAGCAATACCTCAGCCACATTCCCCTCAAAGGCAGGCTTCTGATGTTTGAGCATTCGAGTCAACGGCTCGGCCAGGAACAGCCCAATACAAAGGAATGGGGCCAAAATATCCAGAACCACCGGTATATGTCTACCCGTGGCGACACAAATGACAATACCACCCAGGCACCAGTACAGCAAAAGCCCAACCAGGCCGTTTTTACTAAAGATGGCATCCTTCCAGGTTTTGTTACGGAACGCATTAATCAGATGGAAAGCATAGCCGATATTGAGAACGATAACACCAAGAATAATCGACGTTAGCAGGAGTGACATTATATTATCCATAGGCTTGAGCCACAGAGACGAGATAATATTATCCGCCCCGAACACTGAACCATAGAGAACGCCAAAAATGCTCGAGAATGCACCGCAGGCTAAAAGGATAGGACCAAACGAAGCCATGCTTGCCAACTGCGGGACCCAGCGGCGCATCAGAATTAGCCCAGCCAGCGCAAGCACCATCCCCTGACCAAGGTCGCCGAACATCATCCCAAACATGATAACAAAGGTAATTGCCAAGAGCGGCGTCGGATCGAGCTCATTGTATTCCGGCTCGCCGTATATAGTCACGAGGGCCTCTGCTGGCTTGAATAGACGCCAGTTGCGAAGCAAGGTTGGCACTTTATGCTGATGCCCGGCGATATAAGGGGAGTTTTCCTCTACGGTTGCTCTACCCTCGGTTATTTGGTCCACAGCGGTATGCAACTCACTTACATGGCTTTTGGGAACCCAGCCTGCAACCAGATACACATGGCCGCGATGCCCAAAGTGAGACATCGCTTCGGCAATTGCTCTATCCCCACGTATTTGGGTGAGAAGCGACTGCAATTCCTGATGCACCTGGCCGGATAGGGCTTCAAGCTTACTCTCAATCTCGGCAAGCTGGGCTTGGCCCTGCTTAATGTTGGCATCGACTTTGGCGAGAACCTCCTGGGGTGTCCCGCCATACTCGGTTGGGAGGGCGAGGGGGTCCAGAAAGGCGCTCTCCAAGGCGCGGTCAAGGATTGGCGCGTGCTCCTCCGAGCAAAATGCAAAGATAAGATCGCCGTATTTATGGTGATAAACCGGGATAATGGTATATGGAATCCGGAATAGACTTGCCTCTAATCTGGCCAAATTCTCTGATGGGATCGTTCCGGCCACCACATGCAGATGTTCCATATGCTGCAGGTCGGATAAGCTGATGGATAGCGGCTCCAGAACAAGCAGTGATTTGGAGACCAGCTCCCAGTGCTCCAGCTCGCGCCTGAGAGTATCATACTGGTCGCGCAGCACGCGGACGCTCGCCTCGGCCTGCTGCAAAGCTTCCTCTATAGGCGCCACATCCTCCGCCGGCCTGAGCTGAAGGCTCAGCGTTGGCGTTTGCTCCGGTATTTTAAGCTGGCTCATTACGTCAGCTAACCGGCGTTCCTGAGCGGAATACGCAGCAATGCGGCCTGCCCACTCCGAGCTAACGCCAGTCGCCCAATCCCCCAAAGCTTCTGTATCCAGGAGATGCATGATGCCGAGAGATGCCACTGTTTGCGCAACTGCTTCAATATCGTTTTCATATACAAAGATATCCACTTCGGACATCTCTGCAGGAACAAACATAGTTACTCCTCAACCCATATCAGGTTCTGTTGGATACGCTCAGGAGGCCAGTTCATTCCTTTGCCCTCCAACAGGGTTACGAGATCATGAATCTCAAGCTCACTTAAAACAAGATAACCCAACATAGCACCGAGCTTAAAAGGATAACCGCTCATTTCATTAAGCGCAAGTTTTCGCCAAAACCGTTCGAGGGCGATCTCAAGCCACGGCATCATTTGTATCGGCTCTGTCATATCGCTAACTATCGATAAATCGACGGCATCTCCCCATTCACGGCGGATAATATCCCGCGGATCGGCTCCCAGGGCAATCTCGCGCACCAAATTTGTATCGGTGCGGAATGTATGCCATAGGGTATAGTTGACTATCTCTTCAGCGGACAATCCATAATAAACTCGATGCCGGAAAGCCCACAAGATATTTAGGATGTCGATGCGCGTCCCCAAAACACGCCGTGCTTCTTTTAGATCTTCCCCCTTGAGCTTACTGACCGCCGTTGCAACATCCCGGTAATATCGAATATCCAAAGCAATCTCAAGAGGAAATAGGGATTGGGCCCGCTGATAGGCAGCGGAAGCATTTCTCAGGGGATTTATATAGTGTGTCCCATCGAGCCTCTCTATCAGGCTGCTTATCGACTGCTCGTGCATCAAGCTATCCCAGGGCAGCGTAGTGTGGCCATCCAAAGGTACCAGCAATCTCCTAATAGCATCGGGAGATAAGTGCTGCTGCACCCCTCTGAACACGCTTTTTAGATTTTCGAGTTCATAATGCTGCCACCAGACCATGAACAGATTACGCACAGTGCCGGATGTGATGGCCATTATTTCGCGGACATTTCTGGCAGCCCGTCCAGTGAGCCGGTTTTCAACTATCTCAAGGCTACTATCCTGTGTAAAGCTACCCAGCTCACGGCGGTAGTCAGTTTGTTGGAGGATGTCAACTGCACCAGCCAGGTTATCAATCGTAATTAAGGTGCGCCAAACATCCGTAGATAAAAGCCGAGAGCGAAACGCACGAATTCGCGCATTTGGTGCAGCATAACGAACCGATTCGAGCCCGGTGACCATTATTCCTTTGCTTCCCCTAGAAGCACGGCTTTCAAAGCAAAGGCGACCGCGTGTTTTTTATTTTCTTGGGCTTGTTCGAGCCACTGCTGTATGCGCGTTTGCTCCTCGTTGCGGATGGCTTGAACTTCTGAATCAGCCTGATGTCTGGAGCGTTTTAGCCTGGCTTCGCCGGCTTTATGCCATTTATCATATTCCTCGGCCTGTAGCGCTTCAGCTTGGGCTTTAGCTGCCTGGATTATCCTCTGCGCCTCTACCTCGGCATTGTGGATAGTATTCTGAGCCGCTCGCTCAATCTCCATTACTTCCTGGAGCGATTGTTCCTCAAAACTATGCTCGGTGGATGCCTGTGGTTTATTCTGTTCCATCTCACATACCTGCATAAACTAAACACTATACACTAGTCCCATTCCTTGCCAATGGCAAATCTAACTTATAATTGCAATTCCTATTACTGCGAGCACAGTGCCGCCGATAATTGCTCTACCTGGCTTTTCTTTGAACCAAAGGACACTGAGGGGAAGAGCGAACAAAGGGGGTGTTGACGCGAGGATGGATGCTCGCGTTGGGCCAAGGATAGACACTGCTTGCACAAAAAAAAGATTGCCCAAACCCCACCCAATCGCCCCTCCGGCTATAAGGGTGACCCATTCGCGGCGGGTCAGGCCAGCAAGCTGCCTGTATGAGCGTCGAACCAGGACTATCAGCCAGAGTATCAGCGATAGTGCGGGCGTGCGTACGGCGGAGGCCGCCAAAGCATCCACGCCCTGCAATCCCGGAGCCACCATAATCATTCCCGCGGCCCAGAATACAGCCGCCGCCGCGGCGTAGGGAAATCCCGGGGCTTTCGGAGCGCTTCCCTCCTCGGAGCCCGACGGTTGCCGGCTCACCAAGAAGATACCTGCCGTCACTAACAACAAACCCAACACGAGCGGCCATGTAAGCTGCTCATGCAGAAAAATCAGGCCAAGAATTAACGTTAGCGCAGGATAGGCGTTAGCAATGGGGATAGTCCGGCTAACGCCGATTCGGGCAATGCTCGCCACATAGAAAGCGTCGCCTATCACGCTGCTGACGACAATGCTGGCGACCAAGTAAAAGAGCTTGTCGGGAGTGATCGAAACCAACTGAGAGGTGCGACCTGTGACAAGCAGCAGGCCGATAGTCAATAGCCCCCCCGCCAGAGTGCGGGGAGCATTCAAGGTGAACGGATCGAGTTTACGCGCCAGGTTGCGAATCGAGACCGAGCCCACTGCCCAGCAGATGGCGCAAAGCAGCCCCATGACGATCCCTAGAAACATGTAACTCTCTGCCTCCGATTGATATCCACCTATCGCAAGGCAGAATTTAGTTGCTCACGCCGGCCGGTGTACCTTCGGGCGTTGCAGTTGCCGTTGGAGTCGCCGCTTCGGTAGTTACCGTAGGCGTGGGGGTCACACTCGGCGTTGCCGCGATTGTCGCCGTGGCCGTTGCTGTGGGTGTAAAAGTCGGCGTAAAGGTCGCCGCTTCACCCCAGCCAAACTCAATTACAGCATTGCCGCCTAACTCGAGGTACTCTACTACCAGGCTGTGGTTGCCAGCGGCCAAAGGAATAGTAGCCTCTTTCAAACCAGCCGAAGCATACCAGGCATCAACTAGAGTCACACCATCCACTTTGATACGGACGCCGTCATCTGCATTAGCATAAAAGCGATAGGTCCCCGCATTGAACTGCATCGTTCGCGACCAACGTACTGAAAAGTTATCGGATGGGAGGTTTGGCTCCGCGGGGCCAGCACTCCAGTTGAACTTAATCTCGGCATCATCGCGCACCAGGCTTGGCAGGCCAGAAAGGTCAGCGTTTGCATAGTAGTCGCCCTTCCAGTTTGTAAAGGCTTCCTGCCGTTCCCAACCAAGCTTTATCAAGGCGGTATCCGTGTAATCAAAATACTCCACCTTGATGTTATGCGCTCCGCCACTTAGGTAGATATAACCAGAGTAGGTTGTCGTCGCCGACTCATGCCATTGGTCAATTAACAGCACCCCATCAAGCCAAAGGCGCACACCATCATTAACGGTTACCGAAAAACGGAACGGACCCTCGTCGAAAACCAACGTCCTGGTCCAACGCACACTGAAATGATCAACAGGTACTTGAGGAGCCGGGGCAGACTGCCCCCAGTCAAAGAGCAAACTCTCATCGTTCTGCACGAGAATAGGACTACCGGTTAGATTGGGGTTGGTATAGTATTCGCCCTTCCACTCGGGGTATTGACCTCTAAAATCCCACCACACGCGCACCTCGGCTCCGCCGGAAGCATCAAAATACTCGACCTTGATATGATGTTCACCGCTTTGCAGATACACATCTGCCGTCGCCAAGGTAGGTGCCTGGGTATGCCATTCATCTATTACCAGGACATCGTCAACCCAAACGCGCACGCCATCATCTGAAAAGGCACTGAAACGGAATCCGCCCGTCTCGAAATTCCAATAACCTTCCCAACGCACTGAAAAGTAATCGGCGGGCACTTCTGCAGCGGGCGCCAGCTCGTTCCATTGGAAATCAATAACCGGATCATCCCGATAAAGGACGGGTTCTCCTCCAAGGTTCTCATTGCCAAAGTACGAACCAAGCCATATCCCGGACGGAATTTCCGCAGGTTCGGGTGTGGGAGTATCCTGCTCCGGCGCCAGCGTGGGAGTATTTGAAGGTACGCGGCTGGCGGTAGGTGTCTTGGTGGCTGAAGCAGCGTTAACGATGACAACCTGAGCAATCATGCGTCCCAATGGATCAAGTGACCCTTTGCAGGTAATCGATACACCGGGCTTGATGTTACTCTGTGCAATGGGTTTGTTTGTCATATCCAGAATCTGCGTGTCTTCGGTGATGATTACTTGCTCCACCTGGCCGGCAAGCGGTTTGATGACGGCAATTAGTGCGCCAGGGGAATACTCGCGGACCTGGCCGGTTACCTCGACAAGCTGCAACGTCGCTTGGGGAGTGCC
Organism: Chloroflexota bacterium; assembly: GCA_021372475.1. Lineage (GTDB taxonomy): Bacteria > Chloroflexota > Anaerolineae > UBA1429 > UBA1429 > JAJFUJ01. The sequence goes on from JAJFUJ010000147.1 coordinate 20,143, forward strand.
GCTCCCTGTCGCCGTCCCTACCCCTGCCGGCGTGGGCGTGGGCGATACACGATTGCGTATGATGCCAAAATATACTAGAGCTATGAGTGCAACTGTTACGAGAGCGACTATGCCGATGGCAATAAGCGCTCGTTTGTTGGATACGCCCGAACGCGTTCCGGGCGAATCAGGAAACTCCTCATTATGCATCATATAACCTCTACATTACAACCGTCATAGGCAGCGGGGTAAATGTTAATATAAAGAGCACGAATATCGCTACGGCAATGACGCGTTCCTTCGAGCAGAGCTTGGTAAGGTCATCGAGAGGCTGAGGATGACTACGGCCCAGGAGAAATACCAGAACCGCCCATAGCCACCAACCCTGCCACCAGAATCCTAGCACTACCAGTATAGCCAGGACAGCCCACATGACATAACGAGCCCGTTCACCTAACAACGCGTAGGCAACGTGCCCTCCATCCAATTGACCAGCCGGCAATAAATTCATCGAGGTGACCAGCAGCCCTGCCCAACCTGCAAAAGCCATTGGATGAATAAAGACATCAAGGTTCGCCGACGGCAGCCAACGACCAAACACTACATATTTTGCTAGCCAGTAAAGGAGTGAGTTCCCCTCGATCATATAAGAGCCAGAAGGCGGCACAGCTAGCTCAGAGAGGTGCAACCCGATTAAAAGCGCGGGTATGGTAACAAGCAGCCCACAAATTGGACCAGCAGCGCCGATCAACAGCAGCGCTCTGCGGCTGGGGGCTGTATCCTTCATCCGAATCACTGCCCCCATCGTACCAAATGGGCTCAATGGGAAAGGTATGAGCAGCGGAAAAGTGACAGCCACCCCCAAACGACGGGCCATAAAGTAGTGACCTAATTCATGTGCCAGGAGAATAGCGAGTAGCGGAACGGCAAACAACAAGGCTCTGGGGAGTCCGGCGCTAATTGCGCTCCACGTTAAAGTTGGGCTTTCCCAATAGAACAGATACGAAAAGACCATAGAGATAACTGTGACAATGCCCAGTGTCAAAGGCAACCACAGCTTCTCTTCCTTTGCCTTGGCAACGCCAGATACAAGATAAATCGTCTCGCTCTGATCCTCTTTGCGAAAGAGAACCGTCAACCCAACATCCTTGCAGCGCGGTGATAGATAGGCAAAAGCCTCGCCGCTGGGCACCAGGAACCGTCCCCGCACCCGTACAGCTTTGCCGTTGTTCAATCCAAAAGTGATATCCTCAATCGTATATATACCATCCAACAACTTGTGAAGCCATTGGGCATCTGGTGACTGGACAATTGGTTCCATTCGAGCTCCTTTGATGCCTATCTTAACATATGCCGAGCCGGAAGGCAATGACCGGCGTTTTGCATTATGATTACTTAAAATGCAGCCCGAAAATCATTGATTTATAAGCTATAACCGATTATAATAAAGGATGTTTAGCGTATAGATGGTTAGCTCCTTAAGAACTGGCTGCGTCTTGTGGCCAATGGATCTGGTTTAGCAGTGTATGCTGGTACTTTTGATCGAGCAGCGCCCCTACTATTCAATGACGATGAGGTGGTTGACTTGGAAGAGAAACTGCAAGAGTTAACCGATAACGATGAAATCGAGGCCGATAAGGAACTTGAGTTTGAAGTAGAAATTCTGGAAGCAGAACTAGATATCACTGAAGAAGCCGAGCTTGCTCTCGATGATGATTCCACAGTCTTGCAAACGGAATCGAAAGCTGACTTGGACGAGATTTCCGCCGATGATTCGGTGAGCCTTTATCTCAAGCAGATGGGGCAAACCCCTTTATTAACGGGCGCAGAAGAGGTCAGGTTAGCCCAGTTGATTGAAGCCGGCGAATGCGCTTCCGCCAGGTTGCGTGATAATACGCTGACCGAAGACGAGCGTGAGGATATACTGGATACTATCAGCAGAGGCGAAGCCGCTCGCGCCAGGCTCATCGAAGCAAATACTCGGCTGGTAGTTAGTGTGGCAAAAAAATACATCGGGCAAGGTGTGCCCTTCCTCGATCTTATCCAGGAAGGCAACATCGGCTTGATGAAAGCGGTGGAAAAGTTCGATTATCACCGCGGCTATAAATTCAGCACCTACGCCACTTGGTGGATCCGCCAGGGAATTACCCGCGCTCTGGCCCAACAAAGCCGGCTGATTCGCCTCCCGGTCCATGCTGGCGACCAGATCCGCCGTATCTACCGCGTCGCCGAACAGCTCGAGCAGGAGTGCGGCCACCGCCCTACCTCTGAGGATATCGCCAGCCAGACCGGTTTGAGCAGCGCCAAAGTAGAGCGTTTGCTGCGCATCTCGCGCTATCCGGTCTCGCTGGAGCGCCCGGTGGGAGATGAAGGCGATACCGAGTTCGGCGACTTTATTGAGGACGAGGATTCGCCTCCGCCGACTGACCTGGCATATCACAAGCTCCTGCGCGAAGCTTTGGAAAGCGTGATGACCGCCCTCAGCCCGCGCGAAGCGCGTATCCTCGGCATGCGCTTTGGCCTGCGCGATGGCAGGGCGCATACCCTGGAGGAGGTCGGCGAAAAGTTCGGTCTGACTCGCGAACGTATCCGCCAAATCGAACATCAAGCGCTGGATCGTTTGCGCAGTCCGCATCGGAGCTGCCAATTGCGCGATTACTTGCGCTAGCATATACGCGCAAAAACGCCGCGAATTGCTATCGCGGCGTTTTTTTATTCTTTGACAAACGAACCCTCCATGTTTATGCTTGGTGTTTAGCTCGCTGGAGGTAAGTGGCTGCCGATGACTCACAAGCGGTTATTATGGTCTATCTTTATATTAGGAATCTGCACAGGCTTGCTGCTGGCTGGCTGCCAGTTTTCCAGTGGCACAACTGAAACCCAAACAGGCAGCGGCGGGGCTGAGTCAACGGCTACTGGCGTCAGCCCGACCATCGCGCCGGATAAAACCGGTCTGGTCATCCTGCATACCAATGATGTACTCGGCTACATTGATACCTGCGGTTGAGGCACCCCAAAAGGTGGGGTGGCCCGTCGGGCTACCTATATCAGGCAGGCCAAGAGCGAGACGACTGCCCCGCTTGTGATTCTGGATAGCGGGGATGCCCTGTTCGGCACCTCTCTTTCGATCAGCGCTCAGGGTGAGCCCATCATTGAGGCGATGAACGCCCTCGGATATGACGCGATGGGCATTGGCGCTCAGGATTTACTACTCGGTTTAGATACGCTGCTAGCACGGCGCGACCAAGCAGTTTTCCCGTTTCTCTCCGCCAACCTGGTCAAAGCGGATGGCACTCTGGTGTTCGAGCCCTATGTCATTATCAATAAAGGCAATATGCGTATCGGCGTAATCAGCGTGATAGAGCCGATCGAGGAAATCCTTACCCATGCCCCGGATGTACAAGGTGTCCTGAACACGCTTGATGCCGCCGATGTGGTAAAACGTTACGCCGCAGAGCTGGATGGCAAGGTTGATGTTGTAGTCGTTCTTTCGCACTTGGGTATTGCACGCGATAAAACTTTGGCGCAAATCTCCGGCGTCGATGTCATCATCGGGGGCGGCGACCGCACATTGATGGATGAACCCGTTCGTGCAGGCAATGCCATCATTGTACAGCAGGGTTACCAGGGTGAATGGATCGGGCGCACCATTCTCTCTCTTGATGAGCAGGGGCAGATGGCTGCGGCGACCACTGAATATATTGCCCTTGGCCCTGACGTGGCGGATGACGTGGATATGGCTAAGTTAATCGAACGTTGGGATGCGCTTTATCCCACGCCGACTCCATCGGAATAGAACCGATTTGCCCGAAAACACAACGAGGTTCGGATGATCGCCGAACCTCGCTGTGTTTGACTGCACTCTTAGTGGGCATTGCCCTGGCGCGCTCGGAACCAGCGGTAGTCTATGTTGGGGAAAACCTTATCCAGCTCATACTGGGAATCTGCCAGGTTCCCGGCCTCTTCCAGAGCCCCCTGGTCTAGCAACGAGGCCAGTTGATTAAAGCGTTGGAGATGCCCCTCAAAGCGCTGCACGGCATATTCCTTGGCCTGGCCGGTCGTCACCAGGAATGGCCAGTCACTCGATTGTAATAGCAGCAGTTCGCGCGCTGCCTGATTCAACGCTCGCAGTAGAGTTCCCTCCGTCTCGGGGTGGCGTTCGATAAGAGCTTCCATCCTGTTTTCCGCAGCGTAGATGGGCTGCCACATCCAATGGGTATCGTCGTTATCCCATGTCCAGTGATATCCGCCGCTGCCCCAGGAGCTCTCCGGCACCGCCATGACCTCGGTCGGCTCATGTTCGGCGACATAAGCACTGGTGGTGGTCATGTCAACTACCGGGCTGCCAGCCAGAGCACGCAATACTTCGCGCAGCCACGAAACCCCTTCGAACCACCAGTGCCCGAATAACTCTGTATCATAGTTGGACGAAATGATGCCGTAATTCTCGCTGGAACTAGCATATTCGCTGGTAAGCTGTTCTACCAGCGAAACGTAATGAGCGGCATGCCCGCGCATGCGCTGTTCGGCATTTTCCGGATGGTAGACATCCTTATGCCCCAGGTCGACGCGCGCGCCGGTCACGCGCCAATACTGCATACCGGATTCGCTATCCTTCTTGTGAAACTCACGATAATCCGCCTCACCGGGATAACCATACTCAGCCGACCATACCTGCTGTCCTGTGCGGTTGTTACGCCCGATAACGGCTACCGGCGGATTCGTGATCCCTCCAGCCTTGGCCACATAATAGGCTTTATAGGTCGTCCCACCACTACCGATTACCTGTACCTGCGGGATGATATACTTGCGTTTGATTCCGCCATAAGGGCCAATGGCTACCTCATCGGCCGCCTTGCCGACCGGATGTCCCCCCTCGATAGCGTGCGTCTCCACCAGAAAGCAGGTGATACCGAGTTCAGAGAGAAATTCCTCGATTCCCGGGCGTATAGTGCCGTCATTCTCCATATAAGCTGGGCGGTAGGCGCATTCGGGCAGCCAGATCGCGCGCGGAGACCTGCCAAAGTGGCGACGGTAGCTTTCCACGCCTGTACGCAGTTGGCCGTAGATGGATGAATCACGGCTCAGCAGCGGGAGATATCCATGGGTGGCTGCGCTCGTGATGATCTCGAGGTAACCTTCGTCCTGCAGTTGTCGGTATGCCGCGATGACATCCCCGCCAAAGCGTTCCAGGAAGCTGCTCTTAATATGGGTATAGTAGTCGCGGTAATAAATCGCCAACGCTTCCAACTGCTCCTCGCCTGATTCACCGAAACGGGGAATATCGCGAGAAACTGCGGCGATTTGATCGTCCAGATAGAGCACAAAGTGCTCGCGGATATCCTGGTCCGCCAACTGCTCAGTCAGCACCGGCGTGAGGCTAGTTGTCAGACGGAACGACACCTGGTCAGCCCGCAGGTCATAAAGAGCATCCAGGAGCGGGATATAGGTCTCGGCCAGAGCCTGGTGAATCCATTCTTCCCCATGCGGCCAGCGGCCGGCCAACCGGCAGTAGGGTATGTGCGTATGCAAGACAAAAGTAAACGCGCCTATGCCGTGCCCTTGTTTTTGAATAACTGGCGTTGCTGCAACAGCAGCCGCGGCGCTGGCCGAATGCCGCGCGAACACGCCCTTTTCGATATCCGAGATGAATTCGCGCACCCAGGTCATCTCGCTCTCCTGGCGTATGCGCATATGGGTATAAACGGAATTAATGAGCGGCCAGCGTTCATCCATCTGTGCAAGCTCGCGCGAACGCTCGTCGATACGCGCCAACTCTGCCTGTAGATTATCCAGGCGCGTGTTCAGCACAGCCACCAGTTCAGCCGGATCGAGCACACCGAGGAACATCATCGCCAGGTCCTGTTGGGCTGCCCGCGTATCAACACTCGACCAGGTTTCGACCAACGCCTGATGCAGGGACTGCCTGCCTTGCTCCGTAATACGATATACCACGCGCGCTGGGCGTCCTTGCGCAGCTTCGTTGCTGCCGCGTTCGACAAGCCCTTCATCGACCAGTTGGGTGAGTTCATGATAGACGCTAGCAGTCGGCGCCTGCACCCAGGTGCCAACGAGTTCTGTATCGAGCATTCTGGTTACCTGGTAACCGTACAGCTCGCCACGTTGGAGTAGCCCTAGCAACACCAGGCGGATATCCTTCATCCAGCGCCTCCTTTTTTGCATTACAACCTTGTAATGTGAGGCCATTATACTATAACTTGTAAATGCTTATCATTCCGCCCTCATAAGCAAAACTGAGCCGGTGATGCCGCCGGTGTCATCAGGATGCCACACACAGATGCTCAGACTGTACAGGTGCTGAGATTCTAGTCTTCCCAACCTCGCCATGAAAGAGCCATCGGCTTCTCTGGTGGCCATAACTAGGCGCTCATCCAGATAGACCTGCGCCAGAGAGCACACCTGCTCGATCAGCAGCAACACTTCCCTTTCCTCCCAATCCTCCGGCAGCACAACCGGCCGTTGGTACCAGACTACCCCATGGTGTGCAGGGTGGCGGTCATGCCAGATACCGGGCACCGGCACAGACTCTCTGTGCTCGTCCAGGGCACCCCAACCGCCCGTCGGGATGTGAGTGGTCTGCTTTTCGTACGCTATTTCCAGGCACCATTCGGCCTGCACATCAAAAAAGGCATGCCACCAGCCGTCCAAGTTCTCTTTTATCTCATGCATTTCAACTCCAGCTTACATTTACAGCAAATAGTGTTGCTTGCCTACTTGCGTGGTACAGAATGCACAGCAGGCCGATGCCACCCTGTAGGCCACATGCCTATGTTGTTCCGGGCAGCATTGCGCGGCTGCTCTATATTAAAAGTCAGGCTGAACCCTCTTCAACGCAATTGGAAGATAGTAGGCCATTGGCCGGCATAGGCTGGCGTAATCCAGTGATATCTTGCATCACGCGTATGCAAAAGCAGTAACCCCTATCTCTTGTTGATGGCAGCGATCCAGTCATGTTGGCAAGTGCGCTTGGGATTCCACCAGCGGTTAATTTTGCCACCATTTGCACAGCCAATTTGACGGGTTACGTCCCTATCTGTAAAGTAGTCCAACGATTTACACTGGAGTAACCTCTTGTCAACAGCAGACTCGGTCCCGCCCAAAAACTATAAGCATAATGCGCTGGTAATCGGCGGTGAATCGACGTTGTTCTCCACCGGAATCAGTTTTATATCGGCCAGCACCGTAATTCCCACATTGGTAGCTCAACTCACCAACTCGCCAGTGCTAGTCGGCCTGGCGGCCGGTTTGCCCAGTGGCGCCTGGTTGCTGCCGCAGCTCTTTGTGGCAGCCTGGATTGCCCGTTTCCGCCGTAAAAAACCAGTCGTCGTTGGCGCCTGCTTTGCTTCGCGGCCCTTTTTCATTTTAATCGGCCTGGCTGTCGGTTTTTTCGGCAACAGCAGGCCGGGGCTGGCACTGGCAGCCCTCATCATCTGCCAGGTGCTTTTTTACATTGGCGATGCTGTTGCCAGCGTGCCATGGTTCGATCTGTTTGCCAAGACCATCCCGCCGCGTCGGCGCGGCCGGGTTCTAGGCATTTCGCAAATTACTGGCGGTATTGGCGGCATCCTGGTTGGCATCGCCGTGCGTTATATCCTGGGCAGCAACGGCCCCTGGCCTTACCCCTGGAACTATGCCTCGCTCTTTTTCTTTGCCGGCGGGATTCTGCTTATCGGAGCCTTTCTACTCAGCCAGGTGCGCGAGGAGCCGTCCGAGCTGCCGGACGATACTCCGCCCAGTATCGGCCAGGTATTGGCCTCGATACCTGATATTCTGCATAATGATCGCCCTTTTTGCCTAATGCTGGTAATTCGCCTTGTGGCCGGTTTCATCTCCATCGCCACCGCGTTTTATGTGATATATGCCACCAAGAGTGCGGGATTGGATTCCGGTGTGACGGGGCTTTTTCTTTCAGCCCAGGTAGTCGGCACGCTTATCGCCGGCATGTTAATGAGCACCTTGCAAGACCGCTTTGGTGTGGTGGTCTATATGCGTGTTATAATCGCTGTTGCAGCGCTTCCGCCCATCCTAGCGTTGATAACCGGGTTATTCAGCCAGCAGCTTGGGAGCGCTGTTATTTATCCATTCCTGGTTATTTTCTGCTTATTGGGCATTTATCTCAATTCAATTGGTTGGCCTTTTTTCGGGTGGATACTGGAACATGCCCCCGAGCATAAGCGCCCGCTCTATATCGG
>JAJFUJ010000170.1 GCA_021372475.1 Chloroflexota bacterium
GCCGCTCCAGAAAGTGCCCTGCAGGTTCAGCTCTTTGAGCCAGATAGGCGTCCAATCCACGCTCTCCGCTTTGTGAGCCAAACCGGCCAGCACCACCCGTCCGCCGCCGCGCGTAATGCGCAGGCTCTGGTCGATGCTGGCTGCGCTGCCGACGCACTCGTAGGTTACGTCAGCGCCGCCCACCAGCACCCGTGGGCCGATTATCGGCCGGTAAAGCTTGCCTGCCGTCAGCCGCGCTATCTCGGGGATAACGCCTTCGCCGCGCGCGGTCAGCACCTCGCTGGCGCCCATCCGCCGGGCCATCTCGGCCTGGAAGGCATACTTGGCTAGAACGATGATCCGCGCGTGGCAGCCCGCGGCGCGCAAGGCAGCAATGATACACTGGCCGATGACGCCGGCGCCTACAACCACCACGGTCTGACTATCGGATGGCAGGCCACGCTGCACGGCGTGGATAGCCACCGAAAGAGGCTCGGTGAGGATGGCGGCCTCATCGCTGACGTTGGCGGGCACGCGGAACACCTGCGAGCGGTGAGCTACGAAATACTCGCCCCAGCTCCCGCCTGTATCGGCGCAGTTGCCGATGCCGAACCCCGGCTTGAGCTTGCCTTCGCTAAAGCTGCGGCACAGCGCGATCTCACCGCGCGCACAGTATTCGCACGGCTCACTAAAACCGCGCGCTGTGCAGCCGAGCAGCGGTTCGGCCACCACCCGCTCGCCGAATGTCAGGTCACTGATGGCAGCGCCCACCTCGTCGATGGTGCCCACATTCTCATGGCCCAGCACAAAGGGGAACGAGCTAAATGCTGAAAGCGATGGGCTGTTTTGCAGCATCAGCGTGTGCAGGTCGCTGCCGCAGATGCCGCCGTATATCGTGCGGATTCTGACCCATTCCGGTCCTGGGAGCTGCGGATCGGGCACCTCACGATAGCGCAACATGGCCAGCGGGCCGTAGTAAGCCTGGCGGTTGAGTGCGCCCACCAGACGCGCCAGCACATACCGCGGGAGGCTAAAAGTCATTTGTAATGCCTGCATATGGCGCTCCTTGTCGCTATAGCAATGCATGCTAGACGGCATACACAGCAGCCGGCTGTTTTGGCAGCGCTGCCAGGGGCGGTATTGGGGGGATAGCGCCTGGTTAGCCCAAAAAGAATCTTACTGGCGGCGCAATGATCGGCGCTTGAGCCGTATAAGCTATGCTTCAGGCCAGTTTTATACTCGCAGCATGGGGCTGGCACAAATGAGCCTTCACGGGTGAACCGCAGAGCATCCCGCCGTTTCACCTGCTGGATACTAGGGTGTCGGTTCTTCCTCCAGCTCCCCCTGCTGCAGCATCTGCGTAACCTCCTGCTGGGCTTGTTCCAGCACCATCAGCGGATCATCGCCCTTTTCCATAATCTGGAACAAGGCCGAGAAAAAGCTGCTTAACGCCCCGCCGGCGCCCATCCGCCCATAGAACAGGGGCATCACCACAATATTTTCGGCGGCCAACGCGCCAACCCGGGCGACATCCGCGCCCAACTGATCCTGGTAACGTTCGTTCTCGGCCAGGCTCTTGCGCACCTGGAAGCGGTCGCCGGAAGCCTGCCACTGGTCGGAGAGCCAGCGCACCAGCTTGAGCGCTTCCTGCTTGTTCGCCGCATTGGCGGGGATATAGTAGCCGTCCACATCCCCCAGCGACACGTCTTGAGCGTCGTGCGGCAGCGGCAGCATCTTCCAATCGAACTCCCAATCGGCCTCAGTGCCGTAAACCGTTGTTCCGCCGCCGCGCTGGGAAAACAACCCGAACCAGAGCGCGCAGTATCCCTGGTCTTCGGCGGTGCTGATTCCGCCCGAGCGGAAATAAGCGCTTACCAGGCTGGATTTGAGCGCCACCTTGTATTTGGTGGTCAGGTCGCTGTAAAAGGTGACGGCCTCGACCGTGCGCGGGTCATCCAGATAAGCTTTGGTGGGGCTGGAAAAGTCATCCACCAGGGCGCCGCCGTGCAGATAGGTGATGATAATTGGATCGGCCGACATATAGTACGTGCCGAACCCATAGACGATGCCCTCGCTTTCGCCGGGCCTGCCTTCCGGCTGATTGACGGCCACCGCTTTGCTGAGCAGGTCATCCAGCGTCCAGTCATCGGCGGGAGGCTCTACCCCTACGGCGTCAAAGGCGCTCAGGTTGGCATAGGCCACATACATATCCAGGCCGGCCGGGATGCCATACTGTTCGCCGTCCACCTGCAGGCCTTCCCACGTGCCGGTGAAATAGTCGTCGCGGATCTTGCCCCAATCGCTGCTCTCGACCCAGCCTTGCAGCGGCTCGAATGTGCCGTTGCGCACCAGCGTATAAAGCGTGCTGCGATACTCGCGCACGATATCTATCTTACCCTTCTGCATCTCGTCCTGCAGGCTTGGAAAGTTGCTGCCGTCGAGTTCAAACGTCTCAATAGTTATAGCGGGGTTGGCGCGCTCGTACTCTTCGAGCAGCGGCTTCAGGTCAACCACGGACGGCCGGTAGGCAATGCGCAGCACCACCGGGCCTGAAGAGGCGGTTTGTCCCGCGCAGCCGGCCAGGGGCAGCAGCAGCGCTCCGACCAGCAGCAAAGCCGCCAGGCGAGTGCTAACGTTGTACCAACGCATCGCTTTACCTCCATATTGCGACAAGCTCTGGCTCGGCCCCAGCCAGAGTGTATTCATTATAGAACGCTTCAGATAAAACGCTAGGCGAGGTAGTGCTGGGCCGGGGCAAGCACTTGCGGATACCTGCTGCGCAGCACGCTGCGCGCCTCCTGGCAGAGATGGCAGCGGTCGGCATAGTCCGGCTTGATGACGTAACCCATCGTCTGTGCCTCCTCGGCCAGCGCGAGCGGGCCGCGTTCCAGCAAGCGGCCGATAATCGGGTGCCGGCGGGCATCATAAGCCGCCAGGATGGCTTCCACCGGTTGTTCGCGCACATTGCCAAAGGCAATGCCGCAGCCCTTGCTCAGGTAGCCTTCCGCATCCAGGTTGATCAGTTCCAGGGTATCCTGTGCGCTGCAGCTCCACCAGGGCACCGCCGGGCAGGTCTCGGTGGGCAGGCCGCGCCCGTGTGCCGCCTCGCC
>JAJFUJ010000179.1 GCA_021372475.1 Chloroflexota bacterium
CCGGAATTCGCGCAGTTCGATGCGCGCGCACGCTTTGATACCAGCACAGCAGTGCTGCCAGAGAGGAAGGAGCGTGGCTGCCGTTGCGGCGAAGTGTTAGCCGCCCTTATCGAGCCTCCGCAGTGCCCGCTTTTTGACAAGGCCTGCACGCCGGCACATCCTCTAGGACCATGTATGGTCTCTGCAGAAGGCACCTGTGCCGCGTTCTACCGTTATGGGAGGAATTTGTGAACACATCCGAGATAGTGCTGTTAGCGCACGGCAGCGGGGGCAGCCAATCGCACGAGTTGGTTGAGCGTATCTTTATACGCCATCTGGGGCAGCCCTCCCCTGCGCTCGAAGATGCGGCTGTGATACCCCTGACTGAGAGGCAAGTCGTGTTCACCACCGACTCGTACGTTGTGCAGCCGCTCTTTTTCCCCGGCGGAGATATCGGCCGCCTGGCAGTATGCGGGACAGTGAATGACCTGGCCATGCGCGGCGCTCAACCCATTGGCCTTAGCGCTGCCTTTATTATCGAAGAGGGTTTTGCTCTAGCGGAGATCGAGCGGATTGTGCTGTCGATGCGTGCGGCTCTTCAGGAGGCGGGCACCAGCGTCGTAACCGGCGATACCAAAGTCGTGGAACGCGGCAGCGCTGACGGGGTTTTTATTACTACCGCCGGCGTTGGGATTGCTTCGCCCAAAACCCATATTGGCGCCACTCTTGCGCAGCCAGGGGATGCAGTCCTTGTCAGCGGTGCGATCGGCGACCACGGCCTGACTGTAATGACACAACGTCAGGGGCTGCGCTTTGAGAGTCCCCTGCAAAGCGATAGCGCACCATTGAACGGACTGGTGGCGGCGATGTTAGCAGAGGAGCCGGATATTCACGTCTTGCGCGACCCAACGCGCGGAGGTTTGGCGACGACTCTTAATGAGATAGCGGCAGCCTCGAAGGTTGGCATCGACATTGAGGAGGCCACTGTGCCTGTTCATGCGGCTGTGCAGGCTGCCAGCGAGATTCTGGGGCTCGATCCGTATTACGTGGCCAATGAAGGCAAACTCATCGCCATTGTGCCCAAAGTCGCTGCAGATAGCGTATTGCGCGTGATGCGCGCTCATCCCCTCGGCGCAGAAGCCGGCATCATCGGCCAGGTTACAACCGAGCATCCCGGACGGGTGGTTTTGCGCACCATCCTTGGCACACACCGCATACTCGACATGCTGGTAGGCGAGCAGCTCCCCCGCATCTGTTAAGTTAAGGGCGTTGCGCATTGAATCTCGCCGCTGTATATTTATCACAATTGGCGATATGGAGGGAAAATGAAAATACAGGTTATCTCCACCCCTATGCATATGATCCAAGCCGAAATTCTACTGGCGGGTATGTTCACCGCTGAGGAACTCTCTGCCCAACCGCTTAACATCGAGCAATGGTGCGGCAATGCAGCAATCCGCACAGCTTGCACTGATTTTAAAGCCAAAGCCTGTCAGACTGCGCTGATTTACCCGCAGACAGCCAACGTAAAACGCGTGCTGCTCGTTGGTCTGGGTGAAAAGGATAAGTGTACACTTGATACGCTGCGTCAGGCTTACGGCGCGGCGGCACGCGCCGTTGCGGAGCTCGGCCTCACCTCGTTAGTGGTACCAATCTGGCAGATGAGACAGTATGTGCCATTGGAGATTGCGCAGACTCTTGTTGAGGCAGTAATTCTCGGCAGCTACACCTTTAACGAGCATAAATCCAAGGCCTCTGACCAATCCTTGTCTGATTTAGAGCTCGTCACCGATTCACAAAACCTGGCGCCCGCTCAGCAAGGCGCAATCGCCGGGCAAATCATCGCGGAATCGGTGTGTCTGGCTCGCGACCTGACCAACCAACCCGGCAATTACCTGACTCCCACCATGCTAGCCGAGACGGCTGAAAAGGTGGCTGCAGAAACCGGTTTACGCTCCGAGGTGCTGGATGAAGCGCAGATGGCGGAACTCGGCATGGGCGCTATCCTCGGTGTTGCCCAAGGCTCTGAAGAGGCGGCGAAATTCGTAATTCTGGAGCACAACGCAGATAAACCCGACCTACCCACTTATGTGGTAGTCGGCAAAGGCATTAACTTTGATTCGGGCGGTTTACAGATCAAGAGTGCGGATGGCATGGGCGCCATGAAAGGTGATATGACCGGAGCCGGCGATACATTGGCCATCCTGCGCTGCGCAGCGCTGCTGAAGCTGCCGCTGCACGTCGTGGGATTGATGCCCTGTACCGAGAATATGCCGGATGGCCATGCCTACAAGCCCGGTGACGTCCTTAAGTCGATGTCAGGCCAGACGATAGAGATCATCTCGACCGATGCCGAAGGACGCCTGATCCTGGCTGACGCGTTGACTTTTGCCAAAAGATACCAACCCAAAGCGGTGGTCGACTTGGCTACTCTGACAGGCGCGTGCGTCATCGCGCTTGGCAATTCGATTGCCGGTTTGTTGTGCAATAACACTAACCTGACTGCCGCCTTGGAGAAAGCCTCGGCTGAAACGGGTGAAAAGGTCTGGGAGCTTCCTCTGGAGCCTGAATATGAGGAGCTGCTCGATAGCGACGTTGCCGATATGATGAACGTCGGCGGACGTCCGGCCGGCACTATTACTGCCGGTCTGTTTCTAGGGCGTTTCACCAAGGATTACCCCTGGGCTCATCTCGATATCGCCGGTAAAGAACAAACAGCTAAAACGGCCGGATATACCATCAAGGGCGGCACAGGTTATGGTGTGCGTCTGGTAACCGCCTGGCTGAGGGATATGGCTGAATCAACCAAATAAGCTCATTAATCCGCCGCGAGGACTCGATGCAGCCGCTGCAGCGTTATCGACCTTACATCGTTACCAGCCTGGTGTGGATCATCATCCTCGGGCTGTATGTGCTTTATGACCGATGGCCACGGCCGGAGGCTATTGTCATCGAGACCCCCGCACCGACATCTGTGCCCACACCGCGCCAAATCGTAATTCAGATAGTGGGCGCTGTGAAAACGCCGGGGGTTTATCATCTGACCTCCGGCGCTCGCGCGGAGCAGGCCGTGCTTGCGGCGGGCGGGCTGTTGCCCGATGCTGCGATGACTTTTAACCAGGCCGCGCTTCTCAGCGATGGACAACTCATCTATGTGCCCCGCGAAGGTGAAACACCGCCCCCCGAATCAAGCTCGCCTCAGGTATCCACTGGAACTGCTGGTACATCAAACGCTATCGTCAATATCAACACGGCCACTGAGGAGCAACTCGAAGCTCTGCCATGCATCGGCCCCGCATTAGCGCAAAGGATCATCGACTACCGAGAGACCAACGGCTCCTTTCGCGCCCTGGAAGAGCTCGATCTAGTTAAAGGCATTGGTCCTGCTTGTATTGAGCAGATTAAGAATTTAGTGACTGTTGAGTAAAGCCGCCTGACGACAGGATATTGTTACTGTGCTGCAGTCTGCCAATGTGTTCATGCTCTTTCCGCAGCCAAACGGAGACAATCACAACATCTGCACCTTCCAGGCTTTACTCGAGAGCACCGTAAGCTGCCATCAGTTCCGCTTTTTCGCGGTCAATATCATATAGGCTTATCCCTAGGAAATACGGGATAGCGCTGGAGCGCATTATTTGTGCGGCGCCGTTCAGGATAGAAGGCACAAACAAACTACCGCCGCCGATATAGGCCAACTTGGTCATCTCTACCTCAAGGATTTGCTGTGCCAATATAAACAGATTATGCTCAAGATACCTTAATGAGTACAAGCAAAATGCAAGATGCTTGGTCGCCAGGAAGTGCCGCAGATGCCGATGCCCTGGCGCTTCTTTTAATGCAAACCCAGTTTGTTTACCGCTCCCCTGCATCCCCCGAGGCTGCGGCACTGCTATCTTTGGGCAGCAGTCGGTTGCGATGGGGAAACGGCAAGCTGCTGTGTGCGCTGGCAGTAGATGGCATCCATATCCCGGTCACCGACTTGTGCCTGTGCGCCTGCGCCAACCCGGGTTGTATATTCACCGACGGGTTGACAGAGCTGGAACGCCAAGCCAGCGAGTGCGGTGTGCGTTGGCTGCGTATTTTGGATGCCCCCGGTTGGTTGATGCGCACCCTGGTAAATACCTACCAATATATCGATACCATAGTTTTCTATGAAAGGGATAATCAACCGCCCGATTCGCTGCCAGCCTTGGCAGGAGTAACGCTGCATGGCATACAAATGGATGACCTGGATGCTATCCTCACCGTTGATGCACAGTGTTTTGCCCCCATCTGGCAGGCCAGCCGCGCTGAAATTGAAAGCTGGTTAGCCAAAGCGCAGTATGCCTTCACACTTCAGGCGGATGGACAAGTGTTCGCCTATATCCTGGCAGCACATCGCAAGGATAACGGCCATATCTTTCGACTGGCTGTGAAACCTCAGTGGCAGGGACAGGCTTGGGGAAGATGGCTGATGACTTGTGTAATCCAACAAATGCTGGCCGTGCATGTTCGGTCTTTTACCCTGAACACACAGGCCAGCAATCAACGCTCCAAGAAACTGTATGAAAGGCTTGGTTTTAAGCTTACCGCCAAGTCAGCATCCGTTTATGCTAAGGAATTAAAATCCAGTCCCTCTGAATCCAGCGCCTAACTGGCCACCTTAGGACTTGCCTATGCTAATCATTCGGTTGGTTTGGGCGGCTGCGTTGCTGTATCCTGGGTAGATTCCTCTGCGGCATCAGGCTTCGGCTCTTCCTCTGCGGCCGACTCATTCCCCTCCGTTAACTCAGAGCCTGTCTCCTCCCCGGCAGATTCCTGCTCCACCAGTGTAGCCTCGACCGGTGGCTCCCAGGGGGCGCGCTGTACATAAGCCATTGCAGGTTTGTGCAGCGAGTGGCGTACTACCAAGAGGATAGCTGATGCGATGAATCCCGCAATTGAGACCACCTGAGCCATCGTCAAAGAAGGTATGCCCGACATCCAGGCATCCGGCCTCTGGAACTCGATAAAGAAGCGAATAAGGGGGTAAATCATGCCGTAAAGGAAAAAGATGTCGCCCCAGAGCCGGTTCTTTTTCCAGTTACGGGCAAGCAAAAACAGGATAATAAAACCTATGAAATTGAGCGCTGATTCGTAGAAAAAGGTAGGGTGGAAACGCTCGTACGCTTCGAAACCGGCCAAGCGATGCTCCGGAGCGATATAAATGCCCCAGGGCAGCGTGGTCGGGTAGCCGTACAACTCCTGGTTAAAAAAGTTACCCCAGCGCCCTATCGCTTGGGCCAGCAGCACGCCTGGGATGATATAGTCCGTCCACTCCAGGAATTTCAGCTTTTTTACAGCACAGTAAATCGCCAGAGCGATAAGGCCGCCGATTACGGAACCAAAAATCCCAAAACCGCTCATCTGCAACCCAAGGATTTCCCCCGGGTTGACGCGGTAATAATCCCAACTTGAGATGACGTGGTAAGCGCGGCCGCCTAATACGCCGGCGATCAGCAGCACGACCAGCATATTCCATGCTGTCTCAGGATCATGTCCATTACGCCGTGAGAGATAGCTTGCCAGATACGTAGCCAGCAGCGCCCCCAGGACGATCAGGACGCCGTACCAATAGATCGAGATTGGGCCAAGCTTGACCAAAATCGGATTTGGCATGTCTCCTCCCCTCACCATCACGAGCTGTATATGCCGATATTATAAACTAAACGGCATGCATACCAAAGACCAGTTTGACAAGGATACAATGGGTTATAGGATATTTACATCACGAGTGGCGAATAGGAATAGCAATGGCAGATAATCCACTTCAGGTAGTTATCTTAGCGGCAGCTCAACATCCAGGCACCGAATTGGCCGGTCCGCGCGCCTTACAGCGCCTGGGTGATAAAACTATCTTGGACCATGTCATAGAGCTGGCGCAGCAAATCACTCAGCCTGAGCATATCTACCTGGTAGTAGGCTACCAGCATCAGATGATTGAGGAATATTTGGGATCTCGCTACCATTATGTGCTTCAGGAACAACAACTGGGCACAGGCCACGCTGTATTGCAGATGCGGCCCTATCTTGCCGCTGGCGCCGGCAACCTGATGATACTATACGGCGATACCCCTTTATTTCGACTATCCTCCCTGAAAGGGATGTTGCTGCGCCACACCCTGAAAGGAGCTGCTTTTACCTTCCTCACGCGGGAAACAGACCAACCCTTACCCTACGGGCGGGTAGTACGCGATGCATCAGGTTCAATCCAGGAGATAATCGAGGAAGCGGACGCAACCCAGACCATCCGCCATATCAGAGAACTCAACCTCGGCGCATATATCGCGCGCACGGATACGCTGGTAAAAGCGCTCTGCGATCTGGATTGTGCGCACGGCGCCACCCGCAACCAACTGCCAGCGGCCGTGAAATGGTGCGTGGCCAATGGCCTAAAGGTGGAAACCTACCCTTGCGCCGACCCGGACGAGGTATTGGGCATCAATACTCCGGAGAATCTGGAACAAGCTGCTTTGATCCTGCAAAAACGAGTGATGCGCCCGCGGCTCATTGAGGAGCAAAACATCATCCGCTTCGGTACGGGCGGTTGGCGGGCAATTATCAGCGAAGGCTTCACGATGCACAATGTACGGCGCCTGAGCCAGGCATTGGCAAACCGGCTTATCCGCCAGAACTGCGAATCGCAGGGGGTGCTCATCGGCTACGACCACCGTTTTCTCTCCGATAACGCTGCCTGTGCAGCGGCCGAGGTGATGGCCGGCAATGGTATCCGCGCTATATTACTGCGTGAGGCGGCGCCGACTCCGCTCATCACTTTTGCGACAGCGCTGGAGCATACGGCTTACGGCCTGGCGTTCACCGCCAGCCATAATCCGCCCGAGTGGAACGGCTTAAAGGTATTCAAGCAGGACGGCTCGCTTTTGCTCGATGATGAGTCATCGGCCATAGAGACAGAGGCCAATGCGCTTGCGCCCGAGGATGTTATCAAAATCGAACTTCCGTTAGGCCTGGAAGCGGGACGCATCACATATGGCGATTTCACGAATGCCTATGTCGATGCAGTCGAGCGTTTTATCGATATGGCAGCTATCCGCGAAGCCGGCCTGCACGTTGTTGTCGACCCGATGTACGGCGTTGGCGAGTTAACTATCAACTATATCCTGGCTGAGGCGCGCTGCAGGGTGACTACCATCCACGGCCAGCGCGACCCACTTTTTGGAGGACGTTCACCGGCACCGGATTCGCAAGCTCTGCGGCTGCTCGTGCATACTATCGTGGATAATGAGGGCACCTATGACATCGGCCTGGCGATGGATGGCGATGCCGACCGTATCGCCATCGTAGACGAACACGGCAGTTTTATCACGATGAACGACTTGTTAGTGCTCGTGTATTGGTATCTGCACGAGTTCAAAGGCCAAAGCGGAGCTGTCGTCCGCAACCTGGCGACGACGCATATGCTGGACCGTATCGCGCGTCTGTACCATGAAGAATGCATCGAAGTGCCGGTGGGGTTCAAGCATATTACCAAAGGGATGCTCGAGCATAACGCTGTACTAGGGGGGGAAAGCAGCGGTGGCCTGACGATTCGCGGACATATCCTGGGCAAGGATGGCATCCTGGCTGCTGCGCTGGTGGTAGAGATGCTGGCCAGGACCGGTAGAAGAATTACGCAGTTGCTCTCTGACGTATTTTCCCAAATCGGCAGGCTATATAGTGCCGAGTTGAACGTTGCGGCTACGCCGGAGATGAAGGTACTCTTTCCGCGTTACTTGCAGCAGCATCGGATTAACGCGGTTGCCGGTTACCCGGTAAGAAGTATCTCGACCACAGACGGCACCAAGCTCATCCTGGATAACGACCAGTGGGTTCTGTTGCGCTTTTCCGGAACAGAGCCCTTATTGCGCATCTTTGTAGAAGCGGATACGCCGGATAAAGCGCAACAGTTGCTGATGGGCGCGCAAAGACTGCTGCCTTTGGCCTAAGGGAAATGAACAATTAGAGCAGCAAACGGCCTAAACCGAAAAGCGGATGTGGACGATATCGCCATCCTGGACGGCATAATCGCGCCCTTCCAGCCGCAGCTTACCCAGGCGCCGCGCCTCAGCCATCGTCTTGCACGCGATCATATCCGCGTAACTGATAACCTCAGCCCGGATAAACCCGCGCGCCAGGTCGCTGTGGATTGCGCGCGCAGCATCGAGTGCAGAAGCGTTTCGCTCCACCGTCCATGCGCGCACCTCGTCCTCACCCACCGTAAAAAATGACATCATCCCGAGTAATGCATAGCATTCGCGCACCAAGCGGTTCAATCCAGGCTCAGCGATGTTGTAGCTGCCAAGAAACTCTACAACCTCCTCCGGAGGAAGCTGCGCGATCTCTGCCTCTAGCGCCCCCTGCAGCACCAGCGCTGAAGTTGCCCTATGGCCGGCAGCCCAGCTCAAGTCATCCACGGTTGCCGAACCTTCGCTGACATTGTTCACCACCATCAGCGGTTTGGCAGTGAGGAATTGGAAACTGCGCAGGAATACTTGCTCTTCAGCCGTTAATTCGACATCGGCTACAGTTTGCCCCTGTTCCAACGCCTCGGTAAGACGGCGCATGAGGGCCAGTTCGTGCTCCAGATTGGGGCGGTCGATCGCTTTGGCTTTCTTCAGGCCTTCTTCAATACGCTCAATGCGGTGCTCTACAATAACCAAATCAGAAAATACCAGCTCCAGCAAGAGAGCCTCCAGGTCGCGCCGCGGATCGATTTTGCCGTCTACCGCAGGCACCTGGTCGTTCTCAAAACCCCGTACAACCAGGAGCAGGGCATCGCATTTACTGGCGGCGTTGAGCAATTGAGCATCCAGACCTGTGCCGGATGCAGCCTGCCCGCTGGATACTCCACTGATATCATTGAACTGTATCTTGGCATAGATTGTCTTGCGGGGATTAAACAAGCCGGAGAGTAAATCAACCCGCGAGTCGAGGACATCGATAATGGCAGTGGAAACGCCAAAACGCGCAGCCGCGAAATTTGAGGTCTCAAGCTTGCTGCGTGTCAGCGCATTAAAAATAGTCGTTTTACCCGAAAGGGGTAAGCCAAGAATCCCTACCTGCATCGTTTTCCCTTACAAGCCTACCAAGTTGGGCCGCATTCCTCGGGATTTGGCCAGAAATCGAATAATGCCCCAACCGAGAGTCCCATCACGTTACGGCGTATCGCTTCACCAAAGATAGGCGCGACA
>JAJFUJ010000196.1 GCA_021372475.1 Chloroflexota bacterium
GGGTGGAGTGCGCAGGCTGCCTGTGCATTCTGATTATCGTAGTATATGCGGGCTGGATTTGAGGGGCATCGCGCGTGATACTTCTAGGCGTAATGTGTGCTATTGCAAACAAAGAGAGGGCACGCGCCGCGTGCCCCTACCGTGAAGCGCACGAAATATAGTCGATTGTGGAGTGCGCAGGCTTGGCTGCGCATTGCTAACACAGCCGTGACAATAGCGCTGGTTCGTGTATCATTAGCTGCAGCATGCGCAAGGGGGATGGGGTGAATCGTTGGGCTAAGTACGTTTTGATTGGGCTGGGTTTTGGCGTGCTGGATTTCGGCTTTATGGAGTTGGTGTCCCTGATTGCCAGAGGGAGCATTAACGGCGCCGCGCCGGCGCTGCAGGTGCTGGCTGCCGTCGTCCTCTACGGCGCGGTATGGCTGGTATGGCTGATTCCCCTGGCGCCGCTAGCGGTAAGTGAGATGCGCATCTCGGGGAAGCCCAAGCTGGCGGCCCTGACGGGCATTGCCGTATGGGTGCCGGCGATGGCTGGGTATTACCTCACCTACGCCACCTATCTGCTGCTGGTGGGCGCGCCGCATATGGAGCACCTCCTGCTGCGCAACCGGTTTCAACCGAATTACTGGTGGACGGTACGCTGGGCGCTGCAGGGACTGGTGCTCGGGCAGTTTCTGGAATGGGTAGGGGCGGCTATCGTGCTGGGAGCGGCCGCGGGATGGCTCTGCGCGCGCTGGTATCGGAAAAGGCAGGCCAAACGCGCCGGGAGCGCCGATAACCCAGCCTGACCATAACACCGCAGGCATATTTAGAATGCGAGTGCGCAGGCTTGCCTGCGCACTCCAGATCCGGAGCCTATCTCAGCCCGGCGGCCAGCTCGCCCACCTTGCGCACGCGCTCGATATCGCCATCGGGCGGGATTTCGTCCGAGATGCCCAGCGCCAGGCGCGGGTAGAACATGTCGATGACGCGCTTGGCGCAGTCGAGCAGGGTTTCCTCGTCAAAGGTTGGCAAGAAGTAAACGGCCGGGATGCCGTCCAGCAGGATCATATCGCCCAGCGCTTCCTTGATCTGCTCAAGCGTTACGTCGCCCTGCGGCAGGGGGGTGGCAGCCTCGATGCCATCGAAGGGGACATCGCGGATAACCTTGATGAGCGGCTTCATCGCGCCGTCGATGTGGATGTGCACCTTTTTGCCGGCGGCATGGAGCTGCTCGGTGCGCCTGGTATAGTAGGGAGCCAGATATTGGCGCCAGAGCGTGGGCGGGTCCATATGGGCGTCGATATTCTCGCCGAAATTGAAAATCTCGACCGGGCTGGCGCACAGCACGTCGTACATCGCGTTATCAGCCTCGGCGGCCACGGCCATATAGTGCTCGATGACCTCAGGCTGATCGTAGAGCATCATCACGGCCGGCTCAAAGCCCATGTGCTCGATGAACAATCCTTGCAAAGGCGAGCGGCGGAAGTAGAACTGGGGTGCGCCGCGCTCGCCGACCTCGGCCTGGCTTTTGTCAAAGGCATCCTGGTCCCAGCCCCATTCCTCATGCTGCAGCATCCATTCCATAATCTTGATGTCATCCGGCGTCTTGAGGCGGAACTCGGTGTTGAAGGCGGACTGGTTCCACTCGTCATAATGGTAAATCTCGCGCAGGTCGCCGACGGGGGTGTGCTGTTTGACCAGCAGACGCTTGTCATCCAGCCACTCCTGGGTCGTCTCAACCCCCAGGAACTTGTGGCGCAGCGCCCCTACGCCCGAATAGCGCACCGCGGCGCGGCAATAATCGTGCAGCCCCATATAGGAGATATCTTTCAGGTGTTCGGGCAGCTTGCCGCGTTTTTTATTGACGATATACCAAAAGTCAAAGCGCGGCTGATAGAGCACACCGCCGGGGTCCTGGCCGCGGAAAATCGCCAGATCCATCTCGCGACCGGTTAGTTTGCTGGGCATAAGGGCCTCCATCTGATACGGATAGGAATAGTGTGCCTATTTTAGTGCGCTGAATGATGCTTTTCCAACACTACGGCGCTTCAGATTACGTGGGAACAGCGCAGTGCTGCAGCACTCGCAGGGCGCGCAGGGTGACCCACTTGCTGGGCTGCCCCTTGGCCTCGATATCCGCCCAGGTTTTGCCGTTGTAGGTGTATTCCATCAGCCAGCGCCCCTGTGCGTCCTGCTTGGAGAGCAGCCAGTCGAAGGCGTTCTGCAGACGCGGGTCGGCGCCGAACCCCAGGGCGCTGAGAGCCTCCAGGATTTGCAGTACATCGGCCACGTAGCCGATGGGCATACCAGGCTTGAACCAAGAGCCGTTCGGTTTGGCAGCATAGCCGGCGGGATAATCGGCAGCGGCTGGGTCGCGCGAGAGCAGGAAAGCGGCGCCCTGTCGGATGGCCGCCTGGAACGCTGGCGTGCGCAGGGATTCAGGCGCCTTGCCCAGCGCAATGACGGCTTTGACGGCGCCCCAGGCGCAGGGGAGACGATCGTTGCCCGAACAGCAGAATCCCGGGGCGCAGTTAGCGCTGCGCAAGTAATGCACCGTCGCCGCGCTATCCTCGGATGAGGCTATACCCTCGCCCGTGATGCTGCGTGCCAGCCAGTCGACGGCTTCAGCGAGGCGCGGGTCGCCTTGCCAACCCAGATCGAGCAGCGCGGCGCATAGGTTGCCTTGCAGGCAGTGGATCAACCCGCCGGCGGTGGCCGTCATGCTAAATCCCCCGCACGGGGCGCGGCTGTGCGAGAGCACATATTCGCCGGCGGCGCGCACGCGCGGGTCGGCGCCGTCGGCGCCCAACTGTGCGAGCATCACCACTTGCCAGATGGTGCCGGTGTATTTATCGGCATAACCCGGTCCGGGCTTATCCCAATAACCCTCGGCGGCCTGATGCTCGAGGATGCGCGGCACCGGGCCGGCATGCATCACCTGCCCGTGCGCGGCGCATACCTGCGGGTCGTCCGCCGGCAGGCCAAGTAGTTCGCGCAAGGCAAGATAGCGCACACTCGGCAGCGCCTCGTCCGGCTCAAGCAGCCAGGCGAGCGTCTGGTCGAAGGCTGATGGTGAACTCATCCGTTGCACCTCCCATAAACTAGACGACCGGCAGCCAGGTGCGGTAGGGCGTGCCGCAGGCGCCAGCGGAGGCGAAATCGCACAGCGCCAGCTCGCGCCCGGTCACCGTCTGCATTTTGAGCAGCAGCAGGGGCGCCGGAAAGCCGCCGCGGTACGGCTTGGGCTCGCAGGCCAGGTGCGTCAGGTCGAGCGGCGGGATGTTATCCGGGCTGCAGGCATTAAAACGCAGGTCGTAAGCCAGGAGCAGCGGCCCGCGGTACACGGATGCTTTACCCTGGCACTCGCGTTCCCCGCGCCAGGCGCGCAAGGTAAAATCAAACAGCAGCTTGATGCTGGTGCGACTGGACCAGGCACGTTTGAGCGCCAGGTAGCGCCCGGGTTCGGGCGTCTCCAGGGTTTCTTCATTGATACTCACCTGGGTGGCTTGGCTCCAGACGGGGATGCGCAGCAGGAGGGTGAATTCCTCCAGTTTGTTACACTCGACCACAATCTCCATCTCGGGTTTGAGCGGATACTCGCCGTATTGGGTGAAGCGCACCTGCACACCGGAAGGGCGCGTGACAGTAATGGCACTGGGGCCGTAATAATTGAGCGCCAGCCCGTCAGCGTGCTCCAGAAGCGCCCACTCGCTGAGCAACCCCAGGCTGCGCGGACCGTTGACGCTGCAGCAGTTCAGCTCGGGGGAACCTTCGCGCGCCTGGAAGACTATCTCGTGGGCCGAAGCTTTACGGATGCCGTCCATCGGCGTGTTGTAGGTCCACCAGCGCCCGGAGGGATGCTGCGCGCCGAGGGCCGCGTTGAAGGTCGAGAGCTCGAGCTCGTCGGCTACTGCCGAATCGCCTGTCAGGCGCAGCATATCGGCGCTGAGCGCCATCCAGGCCACGCTGCAGCAGGTCTCGATGGGGCGCGGGTCATAAGGGTTGCCGGTAGCCTGCTCGCCGGAGGAAAATCCACCGGTGTTGTGGCGGTCGCCTGCCAGAATCGAGCGCCAGATATGCATGAAGGCGCTGCGATACTGCTCGTCGCCGGTAATCTCATACAGGCTGAGGATGGCCTGGATATCGTGCAGGCTCTCCCAGCGCGGTTTAGGCGTGAGGTAAAAAGGCGTGCCCGCCAGCGCGGTGCGCACGTAATCGCCGGCGCCCGAGCTTGACCATTCCTGCTCGATTTTATGCAGCATCCGCAGGTAGCGCGCCTCGCCCGTCTCCTGATGCAGGAGCGCCATGCCATGGGCGATGGCCATATTCATCTCCGGCCAGCCGGCATCCATGAGTGGCCTATCGCTGAAAAAGGTGCAGATATAATCGGCGGCGCGGCAGGCGGCACTGAGGGCGGGGTGATAGCCCACCTCGCG
>JAJFUJ010000198.1 GCA_021372475.1 Chloroflexota bacterium
TTGAACCTTGCTCAGCCTGCGGCCTGGCGCGCCTTTATCTTGCGCGCAATCCACTTTTGTATCTCGGCAGCTACAGAAGGGATCAGCATCACCGGCAGGACCACCAGCCAGTCGGCGAAGGTGAGCGGAACATTGCCGAAAACCTGTGTATTGAGCCCCGGAACGTAAACCGTGGCCATCAGGATGGTGAACGAAGCCAGCACAGCCCACTGCATCCACTTGTTGCTAAAGATGCCGATCTTGAACACCGATAGCCGTTCCGAACGTGCAGTGTAGGCGCGCAGCAGCTCCGAGCCGGAGAGGGCCACGAAGGCCATCGTCTGCGCCTCGGCCAGCGATTCAAAACGCGCCAGCCCGATTTGGAAGGCAGCCAGCACCGAGCCGGCGATGGCGATGGTCTGCACAACTACGCCAACCATCATTTCCTTGTTGATAATCGGCTCGCTGACGGGGCGCGGCTGCTGCTCCATGATATCCGGGTCGCCCTTTTCCATGCCGATAGCCAGCGCCGGCGCGCCGTCGGTCAGCAGGTTGAGCACCAAAAGCTGCAGCGCCGTAAGGGGCAGCGGCCAATCCAGGATCATGGCCAGGAACAGGATCATGATTTCGCCCATATTGCACGAGAGCAGGAAATAGACGAACTTGCGGATATTCGAATAGATGATGCGGCCCTGCTCGACGGCCGAGACGATCGAAGCATAGTTATCGTCGGTCAGCACCATATCGGCCGTCTCTTTGGAGACATCGGTGCCAGTGATGCCCATCGCCACGCCGATACTGGCGCGTTTGAGCGCCGGAGCATCATTGACGCCATCGCCGGTCATGGCCACGACATAGCCGGCTGCTTTGTGCGCCTCGACGATGCGCACTTTGTTCTCGGGCGAGACGCGCGCATATACCACGACCTTATCTACGGCGGCTGCCAGCGTCGCATCGCTGGTCTGGTCCAGCCGGGCGCCCGAGAGCACCTGCTCGTGCAGCGGTATCAGTGGGTTGATTAGGTTGAGTTGCTGGGCGATGGCCACTGCGGTATCCTCGTAATCGCCGGTGACCATGGCGGATTTGATGCCCGCGCGGCGCGCCTTGGCAATCGCATCGCCCACCTCGGGGCGGGCCGGGTCGATCATCCCTGCCAGCCCGACAAAAATCAGGTTATGTTCGATGGTCTCGGCTGTCGGCTTATCGGGGCGCTCATCCAGCGGGCGGTAAGCCATCCCCAGCACACGCAGCGCACTGGAGGCCAGGTCGTGGTTGACGCTCAGGATGTGCTCGCGCGCCTCCATTGAGAGCGGCTGCACGACGCCGTCCAGCAGGATACGGTCGCATAAAGCCAGCATGAGGTCGGGGGCACCTTTGACGAACGCCTCGATCGAGCCGTCCTGCAGGCGGTGGATCGTTGTCATGCGTTTGCGTTTGCTATCGAACGGCACCTCGTCGATGCGCGGTATTGTGCGCTCCAAAGCATCCTTCCAGTAGCCGGCCTTGCTGCCCATCACTACCAGGGCGCCCTCGGTCGGGTCGCCGGTCATCATCCAGCCGGATTCATCGCCATCGTCGGCGTTGTGCTCGATTTTGGCATCGTTGCAGAGTACGGCGATCTGCGCCAGCTTGCTGAGGCCAGGGTAATCATTCGGGGTAATCGCGTCGCCGTCCAAAAAGAACTCACCGTGCGGGATATAGCTCTGCCCCGAGACCTGAACCAGCGTATCATCGGCATACAGATGGGTAACGACCATCTGGTTCTGGGTGAGGGTGCCGGTTTTATCCGAGCAGATGGCTGTGGCCGAGCCGAGCGTCTCCACGGCGGGCAGGCGGCGGATGAGTGCATGGCGCTTGACCATCTCCTGCATGCCCAGCGCCAGGCAGATGGTGACGACGGCCGGCAGGCCTTCAGGCACGGCGGCAATCGCCAGCGACACGGCCACCATAAACATCTGTACGATGGTATCGAGCGACTGGCTGAACCAGCCGCCCAGGCCGATGCTGCCGATTAGGGAGAGGTCGGTATCGCGCAGGATGCCGATCAGGCCGACCACGGCGCAGATAATTAACGCGCCGATGCCCAGCGTCTTACCCAGTTGCGCCAGCTTGATTTGCAGCGGGGTGGGCTCCTCCTCGCCGGTCTGAATCATCTCGGCGATTTTGCCGATCTCGGTCTGCATGCCGGTAGCCACCACGATGCCGCGGCCACGGCCGTAGGCCACCGTAGTGCTCATATAGCCGCAATTGCTGCGGTCGCCGATGGCGGCTGTCTCGGGCAGCACATCCGCGGCGTTCTTTTCCACCGGCACCGATTCGCCGGTCAGCGAGGCTTCCTCGATGCGCAGGTTGACGCTTTCCACCAGGCGCACATCGGCCGGCACATGATAACCCGTCTCCAACACCACTAGGTCGCCCGGCACCAGTTCGGTGGAGGGGATCACCTTTTGCGCGCCGCCGCGGATAACCGTCGCGTTGGGAGCAGCCATCTTTTTGAGCGCGTCGAGCGCCTGCTCGGCTTTGCCTTCCTGCACCAGGCCCATCACCGCGTTAAGGACAACGATAGCCATAATGGCGCCGGCCTCGATGAACTCGGTCGTCTCGCCCGTCTTGTTATAGTTGCTCCAGCCGATGATGCCCGAGATGATGGCGGAAGCGATCAGAATGAGGATTAGAAAATCGTTGAGTTGGTCCCATAAGCGCTTGAAAAAGCTGGCACGTTTTTTCTGCCTGAGCTCGTTTCTCCCGAACTCTTCCAGCTTGCTCTCAACAGCGGCCTCGGGAAGGCCCTCGCTAAGGGAAGTGCCCAGGGAGGAAACCGTGTCGGCGATAGTCTTATCTTGCCACATGAAGCTTTCTCCTAGATTTATGCGGTGCACTTGGTTCATTATATGCAGATGAATCCGTTTACGTAAATCGGAGAGGGGGAGGGTGAAAGGATGCGCAGCACAAGATATGATAGAAGATTAGTATATGGCATAACAATATACAATAAGTGATAATATGCCTGCATTTGGAAAGCGGATAACCCTATGCATTTCCGTTGGGGCCGCGTTTTAACCCTTGGAGCCACGACGAGGGCGTCGCGGCATTATATTGGCTGTGCATTGGCGCCGCCTATGCGGATACGACACCAGCACGGCAACCCAATTTGGGCGATGCAGCCGCGATGAAAGATGAATCGTCCGATGGCAGTATGTGCGCGGCTGCATCGCCCCCTACAGCAAGCCGAGCTGGACTTGCGACCTTCAGGTCGCGACCGTATGCCATTCGTGCGCGCGCGTGTAAACACCCACTTGACAACTCCTGCCGAATCTCGTATTATTAGGGTTACCTAAGTTAGGTAAGCCTAATAATCGGAGGCCGTATGATCACTCCTCAAATGGAGGAATATCTCGAATCGCTAGGCAAGCTGCAGGAGCGCGGTGAATCGCTCACCCCTACCGCGCTGGCCCGCGAGCTGCACGTGGCTGCGCCAACCGTGACGGAAATGCTGCACCGCCTGACCGAGCAAGGGTACATCACCTACGAGCAGCGCCAGCCTATTGAGCTGACCGCAGCCGGCGTTGCCGCCGCCAGCACGGTTATCCGCCGCCATCGGCTGTGGGAGCGTTTTCTGCAGGATGTCCTTGGCCTGCGCTGGGACCAAGTGCACGAGCAGGCCTGCCAACTCGAACACGTCACCTCGCCAGAGCTCGAGCAGCGCCTGGCGCGCGCCGCGGGTGAACCCGATTCCTGCCCGCACGGACACGCTATCCCTGCCGGAGATAACGTCGTCAGCGAGACCTCTGCTATCCCGCTCAGCAGCCTCGCGGCCGACCAGGCTGCCCGCGTTATCAGCGTGTCTGAGGAGCCCGACCTCTTGCGCCGCCTGAACGCCGTGGGCATCGTTCCGGGAGCGGAGCTGCACATCGAACAGGCCGCCCCTGACGGCCGCTTAACTCTGCGCATCGCCGGCGCGCTGCGCGAGCTTGCCGGCGCCGACGCGGCGCGCGTTCAGGTGGTTTCCCTTGCTCATTCCAATGACGCCCTGCCTGGCTCCAAGCCGGATGCTGTCGTATCCCTGGCCGACCTGGCCACGGGCGAAGAAGGCATCGTGCATGGGTTCCAGGCCGGGCGCGGGCTGGTGGCGCGCTGCCTGGCGCTTGGTTTTACCCCCGGCACACCGGTGCGTATGCTCCAGAACCTGCGGGGCGGGCCGGTCATCGCTCTGGTGCGCGAGACGCGCGTTGCTCTGGGGCGCGGTGAGGCGCAGCGTATCCTCGTCAGCCCTACCCCCGCGGCTGAGTTAGCTCAGCCGGCTGTTGTGGAGGCCGCTCATGACTGATACCATCACGCTGACGCGGCAGCCGCTCATCGCCCTGGCCGGTTCGCCAAATGTAGGCAAGAGCAGCATCTTTAATGCCTTGACGGGGCTCAGTCAGCACGTCGGTAATTGGCCGGGCAAGACGATCGAGCAAAAAAGCGGCGCAATGCACCTGGACGGACTGACTGCCGAGATAGTGGACCTGCCAGGCACCTACAGCCTGTCGGCCAATTCCCTTGAGGAGACCCTAGCGCGCGATTATATCATACGCGAGCACCCCGACCTGGTGGTAGTGGTGGTTAACGCCGCTGCGCTCGAACGCACGCTTTATTTGTTGGCAGAGATCGTAGAGCTTCCTTCGCCCGTGGTGGTGGCCGTCAATATGCTGGATGTAGCCCGCGAACAGGGACTGCGCCTCGAGCCGGAGGTGCTGGAGGCGGCGCTCGGAGTGCCAGTAGTGCCGCTCACGGCCACCCAAGCCGACGGCTGCTGCCAATTGCAGCAGGTGATGGCCGACGTGCTTGCCGGCCGGCATCAGGCGCATCCACGCCCGCCTGAACTGGGCGCCGCGCTCGATGCGCTGCTGGACGAAATGGAGGCGCTGCTGGCCGATGATGCCCCGCCCGAGTATCCGCGCCGCTGGCTGGCCCTCAAGCTGCTTGAGGGCGATCGCGAGGTGAGCGCTCTCTTGCGCGCGCGGCTCGCGCCCGAGCGCTGGCAGGCAGTGGATTCCCTGCTCGGCCGCCATGAGGACGCAGTGTTAACCATCGCCGGGGCGCGCTATGAATGGATCGGGCGCATGACCCGCGCCGCCATCCGTCGCCCGCCGGCCGGCGCCGTCACCCTCACCGAGCGCCTCGACCGCGTCGCCACACACCCCGTGTGGGGCATCATCATGCTCGCGGGCGTGCTTGGCCTGGTCTACTGGTCGGTATATCAGCTCTCCGCTCCTCTGGTGGATTTGTGCAACCTCGGGTTGAGCGCGCTCACCCAGGCGCTGCACGCTGCATTGAGCAGCGCCCCCTGGTGGCTCAGCGGTCTCATAGCCGATGGACTGGTGGGCGGGGTAGGCACCGTGCTGACATTGTTGCCCGTGCTGGTGCTCTTTTTTGCCGCAATCGCTTTCCTGGAGGATATCGGCTACCTGGCGCGCGGCGCTTTTGTGGCCGACCGTTTTATGCACCGTCTGGGGCTGCACGGCAAGTCATTTCTGCCACTCTTTTTGGGGATAGGCTGCAACGTCCCGGCCGTCCTGGGCACACGCATCCTCGATTCGCGCCGTGAGCGCCTGCTCACGACCCTGCTCATCCCGCTGGTGCCCTGCGCCGGACGGATGGCCGTGCTCACCTATTTCAGCGGTGCGCTCTATGGCTCATACGGCACGTTGGTTATCCTGGGATTGTTGGCGCTCGACGTTAGCGCCATCTTTGTATCCGGCCTGGTGATGCGCAAGACGCTCCTGCAAGGTGCGAGTTCCGCTTTTATTATGGAGCTGCCGCTCTACCATCTGCCCAATCCGCGCACCATCCTGCTCTACACTTGGCAACACCTGCTTGATTTCATCAAGCGCGCCGGCACGGTGATTCTGGTGGTCTCGCTGGTAATTTGGCTGCTCTCAGCGCTGCCCGCGGGGGATATCAACACCAGTTGGCTGGCTGCGCTGGGGCGCTGGCTGGAGCCGCTGGGCAGCCTGATGGGCTTGGACTGGCGTATGCTGGTGGCGCTCCTGGCCAGCGTTGTGGCCAAAGAGCAGACCCTCGCCACTCTGGCCATTCTGACAGCCGGTTCGGGCCGGGCGCTCACCGCCGTCCTGCCCAGTTTACTCACCCCCGCGGCGGGCATCGCCTTCCTGGTGGTGCAGATGCTCTTTATCCCCTGCGTCGGCACCATCTCGGCCATCCGCTCGGAGACGGGTAGTTGGGGCGTGACGCTGCTCTCGGTGCTCTATCTGGCAGTGATTAGTTTTGGAACGGGTATATTGATGTATCAGATAGCCCGCCTGGCGGGCTGGGGAGTATAAGATGTTGACGCAGCTCCTGCTGGCGATTGGAGATTCCGCAGGCTCGACCCATGCCGCCGAACTGGCGCGCCGCCTGGGAACGAGCGAGACGCTGGTGAGCGCGATGCTCGAGCAACTTGTGCGCATGGGCTACCTGGTTGAGACAGTTCCCGGCTGTGACATGGCCTGCGCCTCCTGCCCGGCTAGATGCGAGGGCTGCCGACCGACCGCTCCGGTCAAACTGTGGCGCTTGACGCCGGCCGGCCTGCATGCTCTGGGCCGCACTGCGTGAGCACAGCCCGGATATATGCTGCGAAACACACGGAAAAGCTCTTTGGTGCCGCGACGGGATGCTGCGGCTTCAAAGAGGATATACATGAGCCGCGCACAGCAATATAGTCGCGACCTGAAGGTCGCGAGTCCAGCTTCGGTTGCTCTAGGGTGCGATGCATCCGCGCACAAGCAATACGGTCGCGACCTAAAGGTCGCGAGTCCAGCTTCGGTTGCCGTAGGGTGCGATGCATCCGCGCACAAGCTGCCGTCGGAAGATTTACTCGCCATCGCGGATGCATCGCCCAAATTGGGTTACCGCGGCGCGTGAGTGTAGTCAAGCTGGCCGGCATACCGTCGCGACCTGAAGGTCGCGAGTCCAGCTCGGGCTGCCGTAGGGTGCGATGCATCCGCGCACAGCAATATAGTCGCGACCTAAAGGTCGCGAGTCCAGCTTCGGTTGCCGTAGGGTGCGATGCATCCGCGCACAAGCAATATAGTCGCGACCTGAAGGTCGCGAGTCCAGCTTCGGTTGCTCTAGGGTGCGATGCATCCG
>JAJFUJ010000214.1 GCA_021372475.1 Chloroflexota bacterium
TCAGCCTGAAAATGAGTCCGATGTCATTGGCAGCACGGATTACGGTGGTGAGTATGCCTGCGCCGTAGCCAGAGATAACGTATATGCGATTCAATTCCATCCGGAAAAGAGCCAGAATGTAGGCGAGACAATCCTGCGCAACTTTGTCAGGTTAGCCTTATGATTATCTATCCTGCTATCGATCTGCATCAAGGCAATTGCGTGCGTCTGCAGCAGGGGGGACTTGATTCAGAGATAGTATTTTCATCTGATCCGCTCAAGACAGCTAGACATTGGGAGAGCCTGGGGGCTGATTGGCTGCATGTTGTCAATTTGGATGGTGCCTTTGCGAGCGGCGGTCAGGCCAATCTGGAAGCATTAGAGCGCATACTTGCGGATACTACAGTACCAGTTCAATTTGGCGGCGGCTTGCGTTCGTTGGCTGATATTAGAAAGGTGCTGGATCTTGGCGTTGCCAGGGTTGTTCTCGGCACTGTGGCTCTGCGCAAGCCCGATTTAGTCAAGGAGGCACTGGATGCTTGGGGAGCGGAGCGGGTGTCAGTCGGCATTGATGCACGCGGCGGGTCGGTTGCAGTGCAAGGCTGGACCCAGGTAACCGCTATGAAGGCTGCCGAGTTCGCGCTGATGCTTAAGCAGAACGGGCTAGAGCGCATCATCTATACCGATATCGAACGCGATGGTATGCTGAGCGGCATTAATATCGAGATGACGACTACATTGGCGGCTGCTACTGGATTGCGAATTATTGCTTCAGGCGGAGCTGCCGGCCTGGAGGACATCCGCGAGTTGATGCAGGTTGAGAATCAGGGGATTGAAGGTGTCATTATTGGGATGGCGCTTTACCGCGGGGCTATCGACTTGCAGGAAGCTCTACGGATAACACGGGGAGAAGGAGATGCTGGCTAAACGGGTTATTCCTTGTCTGGATGTCATGAACGGGCGGGTTGTTAAAGGTGTGCAGTTCCTGGATTTGAAAGATGCCGGCGACCCGGTCGAGCAGGCGGCTGTTTACAGCCAGGAGCGCGCCGATGAGTTGGTTTTTTTGGATATCACAGCCTCGCACGAGCAGCGCAACATCGTAACCGATATGGTCAGGCGAGTAGCCGATGCTATCAATATCCCCTTCACGGTAGGCGGTGGATTGCGCACTGTGGAGGACTTACGCGCTATCCTCGTCGCTGGCGCGGACAAGACATCGATTAATTCGACAGCAGTGCGGAATCCCGAGCTGATCACCGAAGGCGCCAAGCGCTTTGGTTCGCAATGTATTGTGGTGGCCATCGATGCGCGTAAAAAGGATGCAGGTTCCTGGGAAGTTTACATCAACGGGGGGCGCATACCCACCGGACTTGATGCTGTGAGTTGGGCTAAGGAGGTAGAGTCGCGTGGCGCCGGCGAAATCCTGCTTACCAGCATGGACCGCGATGGTACCAAGGACGGCTACGATCTTGAGTTGACACGCGCTGTGGCCGACGCTGTCTCAATCCCGGTGATAGCTTCCGGCGGTGCGGGCATCCTGGAGCACATGTACCAGGCTATCGTTGAAGGACATGCCAGCGCGGTTCTGGCAGCTTCGCTCTTTCATTACCGCGAGTTCACAGTAGCTCAAGTCAAAGCATACCTGGCAGGGCGCGGGCTGCCGGTGCGTTTGTAAGAGGAGTGCGTATGTCAGAACAGCTCACGATATCTGACCTGGCATTCAAACATCAGGGCTTGATTCCAACGATCGTGCAGAATGCGAGTTCCAGGCAAGTGCTGATGCTAGCCTATTCCAATGGCGAATCGCTGCAGCGTTGCTTTGAGACGGGCGAGACCTGGTTCTGGAGCCGCAGCCGCCAGGAGTTGTGGCACAAGGGCGCTACATCCGGCAATATCCAGCGCATCGTCAGTATCCAGGTCGATTGTGACGCCGACGCGCTGCTCATACTGGTCGACCCGGCTGGCCCGGCCTGCCACACAGGCATGGTGAGCTGTTTCTATCGCGAATTAACCTTAGCGCGACAAGGAGAATCAGAGTGAGTATCCTCGATCAGCTTGAGGCCACCATCGATGACCGTATCCAGCATCCCAATGATACATCTTATACCTGCAAATTGTTGGCTGCCGGCCGTCCTGAAATGCTCAAAAAAGTGGGTGAGGAAGCCAGTGAGGTGCTGGTCGCTGGGGCGTTGGAAGGCAAAGAGCGGCTTATCTATGAGTCTGCCGATTTAGTCTATCATCTGCTGGTACTGCTGCACTCGCAGGAGTTGGGCTGGGCGGATATCGAGGCCGAGTTGGCCAGGCGCTTTAAGTGAACCCCAGTCAACCGCCAATTAGGGCGATTCTCTTTGACTTGGATGGTACACTAGTTGTAGCGGCCAATCGCTGGAGCGAACGGTTGGCTATCCGTTTACGGTTTCTCAATCGTGTTTTTCCACAGATGAACACACGTCGGCTGGCGAAACGATTGGTTAATTCGCTGGAGCTATCGACGACATATGGTATGCTGTGGCTTGAGCATCTGGGCGTCGGCAGCAGTTTCTTTGGTTTGGCTGACCGCGTCAGACGCAGTAAGGGTCTGGCTACTCGCTCCGCCTCAACGCTGATACCCGGCAGTATCGAGCTTCTCAAACAGTTAGGGCAGCAGTATAGCCTGGCCGTCGTGACTACCCGCCGACGGAAGGAGGCGGAAGCTTTTTTAGCTGCTGCCGATATCGGTCGCTATTTCCAAATCATCGTTACCCGCAGCGACTGCTGGCATATCAAGCCTCATCCCTCTCCCGTTCGCAAGGCAGCACAGTTGCTAGATGCCAAGCCCATCGAGTGCCTGATGGTGGGAGATACGATGTTGGATATGCGTTCTGCATGCAGGGCAGGGGCGCGGGCGGCGGGTGTGCTTACCGGCTATGATGAACGCGAGGAACTAGTGCGCGCTGGCGCTGAGGTGGTGCTGGAAGATGCGTCACAACTGCCGGCTTATCTGGCGAAAACAGCATAACCGGCTTCCCGAAGGCATAAGCTATATAGCTCGTCCCTGAGTTTCAGCCTCCTCAGCCTCCTGAGGTTGTACTGCCCAGAGATTATCAGGGCTCTCTAGGCGGTCAAGGTAGAGCATACCGTCAAGGTGATCATATTCATGCTGCAGCACATGGGCCAGCAACCCCTCTGCGCGATAACGCACGGGCTTACCGTGGAGATCCTGCCCTTTGATAGTGACCTCCACTGCGCGCTTGACCTTCCCTTGATAACCAGGCACGGACAAGCATCCTTCTATCATTTCCGCTTCGCCGCGCATGCGGATAAATTGGGGGTTGATGAGGGTGTAGCGCTCCTGTGGTGCAATAACCTTCCCTTTGTCATCATACTCGGTGGGCAGGATGATCACGAACACGCGCTCTAGGATACCTATTTGGGGAGCAGCCAGCCCTAGCCCTTCAGCATTTTCGAGGGTATCATATAGATCATTGATTAATCTATGCAGCGAATCGCCGAAACGAGTTACCTTTTTTGATTTATGCCGAAGCAGAGGATTCTCTGCAGTGATTATCTTGCTAACAGCCATCACAGCTCCTACAGCCTTTGCTTGTATATACAAGTTGCATTATAACTAGCCGCATATTTATTGTCAATAAAATCACTATACAATGAGTTGTAATACAGCACTCCCTTCTGTTTGATAATGCTCGGAGGTGAAGTGCCTCATTTTGTCAGCGTAATTGCCACCGTACTCAATGAAGCGCAAGCTGTTGATACCCTGATGTCCAGCTTGATGGCCCAAACGCGTCTGCCGGACGAAATAGTCATCATCGATGGCGGCTCGAACGATGGCACCCTGGAGTTATTAAAAAAATGGCAGGGTTCTAGCCCTGTCCCGCTGCGCATCCAGAAGGCGCCTGGCTGCAATATTGCCCAGGGGCGCAACGCCGCCATTAACCTGGCGCAAGGGGATATTATCGCCGTTACTGATGCAGGGGTACGTTTGCCGACGGATTGGCTGGCTACGCTGCTCGCTCCGCTCGATAGCTCTGAGCCTCCGGATGTTATCAGCGGATTTTTCGCAGCGGACCCCCATTCGCTGTTCGAGCGCGTGTTGGGCGCAATCAGCTTGCCGCGTTTAGCAGAGGTAAATCCCGCCCATTTTGCTCCTTCATCTAGGTCGGTAGCCTTTACGCGGCAAGCCTGGCTAGAGGTTGGTGGATACCCCGAGTGGCTGGATTATTGCGAGGATTTGGTTTTTGATTTTGCGCTGCAGGACGTGGGACTAAGGTTTGCATTTGCACCAGATGCTCTTGTCTGGTTTAGACCGCGTCCGAATTTAGGCTCATTTTACAGGCAATATTACCGCTACGGCCGAGGCGACGGCAAGGCCGACCTCTACATATTCCGCCATTTAATGCGCTATACAACTTATCTTGCTTTGGGTGCTTCAATCCTGTTGTCAATCCTTATCCATCCGCTATTTTTACTGGTAACGGCAGCAGCTTTAGCCGCAGTATTACAGCGATCGCTGAGGCGTCTGTATTTAGAGCTATCTGAGATGCCGATGTTCGACAAGGTGCGCAGCCTGCTTTGGTTGCCGGTTATAGTGATTACCGGTGATGTGGCCAAGATGCTTGGATATCCGATGGGGGTAATGTGGCGTTTGAAACACGCTCCTAAAGAACACTGGGCTAGACGGCGTATTTGATAGGAACTAGTGAGTGGCGGCTGGCGTTATCTACCAGAGGAACGTTACTTGGCGATGGATATTCTTTCTGATACAATAGCGCCGAAGCAGTTCAGAGGATACATGATCGATCTTGCGATTATAATTGTCAATTATAATACCCGTCAGGAGTTGGATGCCTGTCTGCGCTCCCTGCCTGAAAGCGCCGGGGCGATCTCATGCCGAGTAGTTGTTGTAGATAATGATTCGAGCGACGGCAGCGCAGAAATGGTACATACCGCTCACCCCTGGGTTAAGGATATCATTGTTAACCCCACGAACGGCGGATATGCATACGCCAACAATATCGGCCTACGTGCCTGCGGGATGGCAGAGGGGCAGGCTGAGGATGCCTCTGCACGCTATTATTTGCTGCTCAATCCTGATACCGTGCTGCCTCCCAATGCCCTGCAGCAGATGGTGGCCATCATGGATGCTGCCCCTGATGTAGGCGCAGCCGGCCCGAAATTAGTGCGCCAGGATGGCAGCCTGGATAAGGCTTGTCGGCGTAGTTTCCCAAGCCCGGCCGTGTCGTTCTACCACTTTTCGGGCTTGGGCAAGCTCTTTCCTCACAGCCATGTCTTGGCCAGTTATAACCTTACCTACCTTGACCCAGATCAGGAAGCAGAGGTTGACTCTGTCGTAGGCGCATTTATGCTGCTACGCGGCACTGCCTTGCGCCAGGTTGGCTTGCTGGACGAATCGTTTTTTATGTATGGTGAGGACCTTGATTTATGTTTCCGCATCAAACAGCTCGGCTGGCGGGTCATGTACTATCCCCAGGTGACAGTTTTGCACATCAAGGGGGCAGCCAGCCGTAAGTCAAGCTCGCGCGCTACTTTAGCTTTCTATGATGCCATGCATATTTTCCATAACAAACATTATCGTCAAACCTCCCCTTTGGTTGTAAATGTTCTGGTTGATGCTGGGATATCTGCGCTGCGTGCCAAAGCGCTTTTACAAGGCAGGCTGCATTCCTCTGGGCGAAAAAGACTAGCCTCAGCTTAGGAGAGACGACGCCGTGCGCCGGACAACCGCTTTGTTCACATTGTTAACCATCGTTGTGGATGCCATAGCAACTGCGTTGGCGTTTTACAGTGCCTACCAAATGCGGGTGCATATACCATTTCCAACGCCGATTAAACTTGGGCCATTTCACAGTTATTGGCAGCTATTAGCCATCCAGGTGGGCAGTATCGTGTCCATCTTTTTTCTGATGCGCCTGTACCATACCCCGCGCGGCCGCTCTCGTATCGATCTGTTCTATAATATAACCGCCGCAGCTTCCGTGGGTGCTTTGCTCTCGATTGCGCTTACCTACCTGTTTTACCAAAGTCAGTCTGACCTTACCCGCGGGATGATTTTGTATAGCTGGGTGCTGACGATCATATTTGTCAGCCTCGGCAGGCTGCTGACACAATACCTTCAACGATTAGTGCGTCAGCGTAACCCAGACCGTATGCTGCTTGTTGGCACCGATGAAGTGGCCCGGATGATCTTGCAGCGCACTCGCAATTCTCTCAAACTCGGCTACAAGGTGGTCGGCTTCGTCAACGGGCAAGAGGGAGAAGGAGAAATCGATGGCCTGCCTGTGCTTGGGCCGCGCAGCGAACTCCGCCAGATAATCCGCGAACATCAGGTGCAAGAGGTAGTCTTGACCCTCACCAACGTGAGTCATGAAGAGCAGCTTGAGATGATTGCAGCTTGTACGAGCGAACATGCTGCCGTGCGCATCTTCCCTGATATCTTCCAGATAGTGGCATCTGATCTTTCGATTGACGACCTGGATGGGTTGCCCCTTTTGAGCGTGCGCGATATCTCACTGCGTGGCTGGAGGCTGGCCACTAAACGCATCTTTGATATTTGGTTTGCTTCCCATACGCTGGTCTTTATATCGCCGTTGATGTTGGTCGTTGCCGCACTTATTAAGCTTGATTCGAAAGGGCCTGTATTCTACACGCAAACCCGGGTCGGATTGGATGGCAAACCTTTTCCAATGATCAAATTCCGCTCTATGCGGGCGGATGCGGAGGATGAAACGGGGCCTGTATGGACTAAAGAAGGCGACCCAAGGCGGACGCGCCTCGGCGCTTTTTTACGCAAGACATCGCTCGATGAGTTGCCCCAATTCATCAATGTGCTTCTCGGCGACATGAGTGTGGTAGGGCCACGCCCGGAGCGGCCGGTGTTTGTCGAGCAATTCAAGCAAGTCATCCCGCGCTATTCGGAAAGGCATCGCGAAAAGGCAGGCATTACCGGTTGGGCACAGGTAAATGGATTGCGCGGTAATACCTCTATCGAAGAGAGGACGCAATATGACCTGTACTATATTGAGAACTGGTCGATACTGTTCGATATTAAAATTATCTTCCGTACGATACTCAGACTGCTTCGCGGAGACCATTCTGCATACTAACTAGACGCTGGACTCGCGAAGCGGGATATCGTGGCCGACTATCAGGTCGGCCAGGTAGACCTGCTCGCCGACAGGGTCAGCGCGCACCAGCCAGATGCCCCCGGACCCCATCACGCCCGAGCCGCAGTTTACAGGCAAAGTACCCATCGCTGCGTTGGCTGTGACGATTGGGAAGCAGCTCTCATTCGCCCGCAGCGCAAGGTTCGACTCGTGGTAAGGTAGGTAGCGTTGCTCCGCACCGGAGTTAACTGCGTGAAAAATGACTTGAGCACCGAGCTGCCCCAGTTGATAGGTCAGCCGCGGATCGGGATATGGCCCGCATCCCGGCGTTACCCACAAGTCGTTGCAAATGAGGCAGCCAAAGGTAATCCCTCTCTCGCGGAAGAGACGCAGCTCGGTGCCAGGCTCACAAAAGGCGCGATCGCCCAGCGTCGGTACCATCTTGGCATGTGCGCCCAGGTAGCGGCCATCAGCACTGTAAACGCGCAGTTGGATGTAGGTATGGCCATTTTCTCGTATGCATGTGCCCACCAGCGAGGAAATGCTGCATTCCCGGCATGCTCGGGCAATCTCATCTAAGCCGGATTCTACTTCTGCCTGGTCGAATTTGCCGTGATATCCGCTGAGCGATGCTTCCGGAAATAGACAGAAATGCGCCCCCTGTTGCGCCGCCCAACGGATGCCTGCCAGGATACGCTCCAGATTCGCGGGCAGGTCGGGCGATACCTGCATCTGGATCCCGGCCACGCGGATAACCTGGTTATCCATAACCTAGAGCACTCCGGCGCTTTTTAGGCGACCAGCAAAGGCCTCGCAGGCGGCATATACCTGGTCGAAATCGGTCCGGTTATGCGCCAGCGACACTGCGCCCAGACCGTGCACTACGTTCACTTCGTTCAACAACATTCCCAACTTGAGCGCCTTTTCTCGTAACGGAGCGCCAGCGAGTGCGGCGTCGCCAAAATCCTCGGCGTTCTGCGGGACAAAATCAGCTTTATTGGGAAAGTAGATCGCCCCCAGGGAGCCCTTCAGGAACTCTGGATTGTGCAATCCCATACAGCGCGCCAGGATCCCATTTTGAGCGAACACACGTTCGATTCCTTCGAAAAGCGCCTGCGAAGAGGCTCTTAGTTGGGGGTAGACAGTCCCTTCATTCTCGCACAGGTAGCGAATCATCGTCAGCCCGGCGCGCATGCTGAGCGGGTGCGATGAAAACGTGCCGCCGTTAAACATCACGCGGTTTGGACCTGCTTGTCCGCTGGCCAATCCCATAACATCAGCCCGGCCGGCTACAGCAGAGATCGGCATCCCGCCGCCGATTATCTTCCCGTATGTGGAGAGATCCGGCGAAACCCCATATAACCTTTGTGCTCCGGAAGCACAGAAGCGGAATCCCGTAATAACTTCATCCA
The DNA here is from genome assembly GCA_021372475.1 of Chloroflexota bacterium. Taxonomy (GTDB): domain Bacteria; phylum Chloroflexota; class Anaerolineae; order UBA1429; family UBA1429; genus JAJFUJ01. The sequence continues at coordinate 8,513 of JAJFUJ010000214.1, forward strand.
GTATGAGCAAAGCTCCATATTGGGCCGTCAGCTCGCGCGCGGCTTGCATGAATTCCATACTGGCAGGAGCGAATCCGGCAGAGCCCAGGCAAGGCTCGAAGATAAAACAAGCGATGCGGTCGCCTGCCGAGCGGAAAACCTTGCGCAAATTATCGGGGTCGTTGAATGGGGTAACCAGCACCTCTGTCTCAGTGCTGTTGGGCACACCGGCTGAATCCACATGGTCATAGCCATGGCCGTTTGGCCCTACCCCCTTGAGCGCCAGGGGATTAGCGCCATGCCAACCGCCGGATATTTTGAGCACAATTTTGCGATTGGTAAAAGCGCGCGCCAGCATAATGGCATACATCGTGGCCAGGGTGCCGGCAGTAGTAAGGCGTACCTGCTCCACACCGACCACTTTTGCGAGAACGCAGGCATATTCTGCCTCTAGTTCCTCAAGCAAACCAGTATGCAGGCCGTCTCCCCGCTGCAAATCCTCAACCAATGTCTGAGTGATGAGGGGGGGATTATGTCCCAAAATGTTGGCATAGTGTCCCTGCCAAAAATCGATAATAGAGTGCCCATCGATATCCTCGACACGGGCGCCATGCGCTGAACGCGCACGGAAGGCATACGGCGTCCATTGTCGGGCGGCGTGGCTACCGCCATCTACCAGGCAACGCTGAGCCCGTTCCTGGGCCAGCTTCGCCAGGGGAAATTGCTGTTCGTATTCCGCCTTCAGCTTCTCGTAGAATTCGTCATAATGATTCATCTTGTTAACCACTCGTCTAGTCCTTTTCAGATATGAACGATTAATTGGCCGCGGTTGAACGTTTTGGCGCCAATTTTAATAAATACAGCGCCAACTATCCAAAATGCCGCGCCGATTATCCAGACAACGCCGGGGCTGAGAAAGAATAACCCCGCCATCTGTCCTATCATCAGAAAAACAACCGGCAAAACCAGGAAGCCGGCGGATTGTTGGGCAGCCATAAAGGTTTTGGCCTTGGACGAGACCAGCACTGTCGCTCCTAAGCCAGCCAAAGAAATACCAGGTCCAACGAAAAACACCAATGGCCACCAGCTCGGTTCCGGGAAGAAAAAGCGGTGCATCACATGGTAGCCGCCGATATTTACCGTCAAACTGTAGATGATAAAGGAAGCGAACTCTACCACAAGCGCCGGCAGCAGCGCTACCAACACCTTGGCAACGAACAGCTCTGTATCGCTCAATGGCGTATACAGCAGCCCCTCGAGGGTCCTACGCTCCTTTTCGCCGGCGATTCCGTCCGCGGCAATGATACTCGAGACCATCAGCGGGACAATCAGGAACATCGGCATAAACATATAGTTCGCTGCAAGGAATACCCAGCTCTGAGCTGTATCCAGGTTTCCAAGGCGCATTCCGAGTTCAGCCGGCATGCTCGAAAAGAGTCCGGCCATATCGTCAGGATTCATCTGATCGGCAGCGAGTGTCGGCAACAGCACCAGCATGAGCGGTATCAGCACCATTAATACCACCGGCAGAATAATGAACGGCAGCCAAACCATTTTATTAATCAGGATCTGTTTTATATCCTTGGTAATAATCGCTCGAATGCCGCGCCAATTCCAGCTCATCTTGCGCCTCCGGTTTGCTTAACATCTTGCTGGATACGGAAATAGATATCGCTCAGGGAATGCTGCTGTGGTTGCACGCTGTAGATACGTCCGCCGGAAGCGCATATCGCGGAGACGAGATCCGGTACGAGGTGCTCATCGCTCATACAGATGAGCACCTTGCCGCTTGTATATGACCACTCTTTCACAAATGCCATTTGGTTTAGCGCTTGTACGAGCGCTTCATCCGGCGCAGCGCGCAGTTCAACCTCTATCCAGATGCCTTGCCATAGTTGTCGGGCAAGCTCTGAGGGGGTACCGAGAGCCTGCAGCCTCCCCTGGTCG
>JAJFUJ010000215.1 GCA_021372475.1 Chloroflexota bacterium
CTCTCGAAATCCCCATTTTGTAAACAGGCGTTCCCCGGTTGCCACGGGAATGCTGGTAGCGCGCGCGATAGTGACCATTGTATCCACATTCTCCGGCAGACAAGGCTCCTCGATGAACATCAAGCTATACGGTTCGAATGCCCTGGCGGCCTGCACAGCCATCGCCGGACTGACCCTGCCGTGAAAATCGACCGCGATATGCATCTTCCAGCCAACCGCTTCGCGCAGCGCTGCCAACTGCTCCGTAATATTCCGCAGAACATCCGGGGTCTCCACAATACGCATAGCCCCAAAGGAACCGGTCTTGAAGGCATCAAAACCTTGGGCATGTTTGGCGCGGGCATTCCGGCCGATCTCTTCGGGAGTGCTGCCGCCGACATGCGCATACACGCGGATACGTTCACGACAGGCTCCCCCAAGTAGCTGATATACGGGCACACCAAGCGCTTTGCCGGAAATATCCCACAGGGCTTCTTCTATGCCGCTAATGGCGCTGGTGAGCACGGGTCCGCCGCGATAAAAGGCGCCGCGGTACATCGCCTGCCAGTGGTGGTTGATCAACCGAGGGTCCTGGCCAAGCAGATACTCCTCCAGTTCGTGAACAGCGGTTTCAACGGTACGAGCATGTCCCTCGACAATTGGTTCACCCCAGCCCGTAATGCCTTCATCGGTGCTGATTTTACAGAACAACCAGCGCGGCTTGACATGAAATGTCTCGATCTTGATAATCTTCATATGTTCTCTCGCACTATTTAGGCTCCTAACGGATAAACCAGTGACTGACAGCCGTAAAGAATCCGGCTCCCAGGAGCGCCAAGGCGGTCGCTTTGAATGTTTTCCCCAGCCAGCAAGCCAGCAGGAATTTCCAGACTGGAAACCGCATCGCTCCTGCGGCCATCCCAGCTAAATCAAAGATTGGATTAGGGAGCGCAGAGAGCAGAAATATGGTCAGGAATCCTTTTTTCTGCATCCACTGCTCAACCTTGGCATATTGAGGGCGATTCTCGACCACTGCACTCCCGCCATATCCAGCCATATATCCGCTCAGCTCGCCTATTGGTTCCGCCACACCTGCTACGAGGCCAACGATGAAGGGATTGAGCACACTGCCACTGGCAAAGTTTATTGCCAAGCTTGGTATCGGGAGTAAAACTGTAGCATTGCCTAGAACGTCAATAATGAAAACACCCAGATAGCCCCACTTGGACAGCTTGAGTATTTCACCCCGGAAAACGATCACAAGAATCGTCAGGATTATTGAAAACGCCAATGCGAGCACTTGCTTATAATGCTCGCTAACATATTTTGTGAACTTACTCCAGGACGAAGGAACCGAAGCTTCCATTATTTTTCGATTATCTCAATCGCGTTTATTGTATCGCCCGGAAGCACAGCGCGCATTGGGTCACGCAAACTTATCTGGCGCAGCACATCCATTCCGGAAACAACCTTTCCAAATATATTATACCCGCCGTCCAGGTGAGGTTGCGGCCCAAAAGTAATATAAAATTGGCTGCCATTGGTATTCCGACCGGCATTGGCCATGGCAACAACACCTTCGCTATCATGTTTGAGCGCCACATCAAACTCGTCAGCAAAAAGATACCCCGGACCGCCTCTACCCGTACCAGTAGGATCCCCAGTCTGCGCCATAAAATCCTTGATCACCCGATGGAAGGTCACGCCATCATAGAAATGTTCGCGTGCCAGAAATACAAAGTTGTTTACGGTAATCGGCGCCTTATCGGCGTATAGATGAATGTTGATACCTCCCTTGGCAGTATGTATGATGGCTTCATACGTTTTAGTCGGGTCCAGAACCATTGTCGGGGGATGGGGCCATTGCTTCATAGCTGCATTTCTCCTGATAATATATTGAGGTAAAGCCGTAACAGTCGTTAGGTTCCCGGTGTAGCTGTCACTACCGTTAGTGGGGGCGTCTGCGCAGGTTTGGTAACAGTAAAATAGTAAAAAAGCACAAAACCGATAATTATCAACGCGACAATGGCCACCGCAGACCACAGCTCACGCTGTGCCTGCTTTTTCCGCTCTGCTGAATTAAGCTGCGCAGTATGTTGCTCGCTAGGATGATGGCTTGTCGTCTTGCGCTTCTTGGACATAATCGCTCCTGAAAGTGAGATCTCTATTCTTATTGAATCAGATTCTTGCTCTCAAACCGGAAAATCGCGTATAGCGCCAATGCGGCGACACCTCCCGCTACAAGATAGCCTTCCAGGATGCCAGCTTGTGTGAGATATACTGCGGTCATCCCAAAACCGCAGCTAACCAGGTACAGGATCAAAACAGCTTCGCGGCTGGTAAAACCTTTACGCACCAGGCGATGCGAAGTGTGGTCCTTCCCTGGAGTTGTCAGCGGATTCAGGTGCCGGCGCAAGCGCGAAATGAAAACCAGCGTCGTATCAAAGATCGGCAGCCCCATTACCAGCACGGGGATCATCCAGGTAATAAAGGTAACATTCTGCGGGAAGCGCAGCTTGATTCCAACAGCCGCCAACAGAAATCCGATGAAAAGGCTGCCGGTATCCCCCATAAAAATACTGGCTGGGTTTCTGTTATACACCAAAAAACCGATACAGGCGCCTAAAAGGGCAGCAGCCAACGCTCCTACCAGATATTGCCCGGAGAGCGCCGCCAGCAGTAAAAAGAACGCCGAGCATACGGCGGCTATTCCGGCTGATAAACCATCCATATTATCCAGCAGATTCATCGCATTGGTGATGCCGACTATCCACAGCACCGTAATCGCTATATTCGCGGCAGGCCACGGTAGGAGCTGAACCTGTACACCGCTAAGGACCAGCACAGCCGAGGCGATGAGCTGTCCGCCCAGTTTGACGAGAGCCGGCAAATTACGGCGGTCATCGACCAAACCGATAAACGAGCAGATACTTGCACCGAGCAGTATGCCGACCAGCTCGCGAATATAAAAGCGCTCGCCGAACAGCACCAAAGCGATGATGAAAGCCAAGTAGATAGCCACACCACCTAAAAGAGGTATGGGGTGGGAATGGATTTTGCGAGCCGAAGGTTTGTCAACAATCCCCAATTTAACTGCCAGCCAACGCACCACCGGGGTCACTCCTACGGCAAGAGCAAAAGCGCTGACGCCAATCAACAGGAATCGCGGCACGCTAGTTCCCCTCGTTGATGAGTTGTTCGAGTTGGGTGATGTAGGCTGACATGCTTGTCTTTTGCTCCTCCGGGGCGACGGTAAGCGCCTGCTGCGCATAACTCAATGCTTGCGTCAGGTTGCCTTGTTTCTCATATAACAAGGCCAGGTTCTTTAACGAGTTGTAGTCGGAAGGATAGAATGAAACGACCTTTAGATTTGCCTCTATCGCCTTATCCACCTGGCCAAGCTGCGCATAAGCATAAGCCAAAGCAGACCAGGCGGCAGCCGCCTCGTTATCGAAGGTCAACCCCTTCTCATAATACTGCGCCGCTTCCTCGAACTGGCTGGCATTGAGTTTAGCATCGCCCAGATAGAAATACGTGTTGGCATATTCTGAGTCGATTGCCAGGGATTCCTGGTATTTTTGAATCGCGCGGTCGGTGTTGCCGCCTACAAAATAGGCCTGACCCCATTCATCGATGATTTGCGCATTATTGGGGCTTAATTCGTTCGCTTGTTGGTAATAGGCGAGTGCGGTCTCTATTTTCGCTGCCTTCGACTGGTTATCGGTATCCATTTCAGCCCAGGTGCGGTAAAAACGCGCCAGGTTGGCAGTATGGTCGGTATTCAGGGGATTAAGCCTCTGCGCCTCCAGCAGCACTTTGAGCGTTTGCTGCATATAGGTCTCGCGAGCAGTCGCATTCTCCTCGACGCGCGCACGTTCCATCAGCACTCGGCCATAAAACAACCAGTAATAATCCTCCTTGGGAGCAGCGGTAACGGCGCTGTTATAGATCTGAATTGCGGCATCCCAATCCTGCCCCTCATCGTAAGTCAAGCCTTGTTTATAAATAATATCCGCTTTAATGGGCTGGATATTAAGGCTGTCAACAAGCACAGATCCCGTTATCGCTAATACCAGGGCAAGCACAAGGCTCCAACCACTGCCGGATGCTCGCGGCTTGGGGAGCAAGAAATAGTAAAGAGTTGCGAATGATAACCAAAACAATGCAGTCCAGGTGTAAAAGCTGTAGATGATTGTCGAGATATCCGTTACAGTAATGAGTCTAACCGCATGCGATGCAGCGAATACAAAAGCGATCACCACAGAGATACCAAGCATTGTACCGATACGCTTAAGCAGTTCACTGGATTTTACAGGCGCGTTATCGACACCTATCTCTGCCAGCGAGACGGTGCAGCCGAAAAACAGTGTACTTAACATGAGCCACAGCATACCAAGGCTGTGCACCTCGGGCTGTTTCTTGGCAGCAAAGGTCGTGAATGAATTCACGAGAACCGTGATCAAGTCAGTATCGCGGTTTGCATTGGTGACAAAGGTCCAAGACATCACCGATAGAATATAACCAAGAATTAACGCCATCATCACGAGCCGCGCTCGAGCCGGCTCTCTCGATTCAGTTTCAACCGCTGCAGAAACTGCTGCTTTGGTTGAAACAGCCGAAGTATGCTTATGTTTCGCTGGGTGACGCAGCGTAGATGTCGGCTTATATCTAGGTGTGGTCACATCATATGCGCCAGCAGCCGATGATACGCTCAACGGAACAATCCCGAGCACTTCAATCAAGGCCAAGTACACCCAAAACAAAGTCCGAGTGGAGGCTATAGCAATCCCAAAGTTGATTTCGACCAGATGAGCCAGCACTGCTGAAGCAAGCGCTGCCAGCCAGATAAACTTCCAGTTATCGACCTCTGGGAGGGCCAGCCTTTCTTTTGAAACTGCAATCGCTTTGGGGATGATATAGCAAAACAGGCCGGCAACGAACCCAATCATTGTACCGACGCCGCTGTAGGTGCCCTTACTATCTACCAAAAAAGGTATCACCAATCCCAGCAGGGTTCCAGCAGCCAGGAAAATACCAAAAGACCGCTTATCTTTACCGCTTTGAATCAAGCCAAGCCACTGCAAGGCATAATAAAATATGGATGCAAATATCAAAACATACGCTAGGAATCCAAACACGCCAGTTATAACAAATGAATCCAACGTCTCATTATGAGAGCGGTCCGGTGAAGCATTGCGGGCTTCATAATGAGCCAATTCGGGCGGGTAGTACTTGTTGTATGCGACATACATCGTCTCAGGGCCGTAACCCACCAACGCCCTTAGCGGGTTTGCCTTGATCAGCTTGATAGCCCCTTCCCAAATGAGCAGACGCACCTTGCCCGTGCCCCCGCTCGTTTCCAGCAGGTTGCCTAGCCGTCCCAGGTAGGGCATTGAACGCAAGCTCTGCAGCGGTGTAGCGGGGAGATTAAAGACGATGAGAAAGGCTGCCACCACTGCCCCGCCCGCCAACCATGCCCACACAGCTTTGGACCAGCGGCGGATAATAAAATACAAGAGAATGAATAGCGCCGCTCCCGCAATCATGCCGAGCTGCGGCCCGCGGCTCTGGCTATATATCAGGCACATCGCCTGAACACTGAGAATAAACTGGTAACAGGCGAGGAGAATATACTGAGCAGGTGTTTTTTTCAGGTAACGCGCCAGCAGCCAAAAAGCGGCGACAGCCAGGAGCCCCATCCCCAGGCCGCGTTCCAAACCTCGGCTCAGCCAGGCCACAAGTTCGGCTGCAAATACAGCTACCAGGGCCGCAATCATCACCCATTTGGTCTTTTTACCCAGCTCGCGGGTTATCTCTTGGGAAGCAAGCACCAAACGAGCCAGCGTGAGCGGTATCGCCATGATAATAAAGGCGCCCACAAAAATAGCATTGCCCATATTGGAAGTAACACGAGCCGTAACATCCGAGCCCCACGGCATCGCGTCGATACCATAATGCTGGATAATGCCATACAGGGAAACCGGAAAGCTCACTAGAATAATGGTAGTGATCAGGCGTTCGAACTGCTCTTTGCGCTTCAACTCGTGCATCACGATCAGCGCAATGACAATGTAACTATAAGTTGTGAATGTGCCCTGTAAACGCTGATATGAACCTAACCAGCTAGTGCGGGGAGCTATCGAAAACAGCGAGGAAATGAGATACACCACGATGATAATAAGCGTAGGTATGATAAATGGCCGGCGCAGCCGGTTCATCGGAGCCGGTTCACTCATAGGCGCCTGTTTGTGCTCGCCAAACCAGTTGGTGCTCCGCTTAACCAACCAGGTTGCGCCCATAAAAAGCGCAATTGAGCGCAGCAAGGTGAGTTTGTCAGGTTCGAATACGCGACTGGAATAGATATTAAAAAAGAGAGGAGTAACAACTACAGCAAGCAGCCATCCCCCTTCGAGGATCCTATCGCAAAACGTGCCTATCTTGGTTCGCATCGAGACTCCTGTATATGGAGCGGCTAGCAATCCGCGGCAAGTATATCCCGGCCGATATACTAAGTGTTCATGATCGTTTTTATCGTTGGGTCATAGTTGTCAGCACTGAATCACGTTTGGGCGGTTCTGTAGCCTGCTCCGTATCTGGAGCCGTACTGTTTGCTTCGCCTTTTTGCGCCCGTTTGCTGCGCCGGCTTGCCAAAGCATGGAGGCCGTTTTGTATGACCGAGTTAAGCTGCGCGACGCTTTGCGCCAATTGGCGCAAGCTCTCCTCGGCATAATCATCAGCTCCGCTGATTATATTGGCAGCCTCGTCATTTGCATCCTGCAGAATCGTGCTTGCTTCCTGCTCCGCCTGCTGTACAAGTACGTGGTCGCTGAGGTGCTGCGATGCTTTAACCTGCGCTTGACGAATGATACTGGCAGATTCATCGTGAGCCTGGTTGAGCATCTGTTGGCGGTCAGCTAACACTTGCTGCGCTTGCTTGACTTCGGAAGGTATGGCCATGCGCATCTGCTCTATCAGGTTGGTTAGTTCATTTTGGTCCAATACCACCTTGCCGCCTGGCAAGTGCATGGCTTTGCCCACCAGCCGTTCCATATAATCGATGAGTTGCTGGATGTCGATAGTAGCCACCCCCCTTCCTAAATCATCTACGGCAGTGCGCTGCTAGCGCTCTAGCAACCACCTCAGGGACGAACTCTGAGACACCGCCGCCCGCACTCGCAACGTCTTTCACAATCGTCGAGCTGATAAACGCATAATCCAGACTGGTCATCAGGCAAACCATGTCAATCTCAGGTGAGAGCCGCCGGTTTGTCAACGCCATCTGGTACTCTAGCTCAAAGTCCGAAATAACGCGCAAGCCGCGCACGATAACCTGAGCGCCCATCCTGCGGCAAAACTCAACCGTTAGTTCATCATAGCGCACAACTTTAATGTTAGGGATATCCTGCAGCACTTCTTTAGCTAGATCTAGCCTTTCATTAACAGAGAACATCAAATTTTTATTAGGACGGTCATATATGCCGACAATGACTTGGTCAAAGATGCGCGCTGAACGCAAAGCGATATCGATATGCCCATTGTGAATCGGGTCAAAGGTGCCTGGATAAACTGCGGTTACCAAAGGAACCTCCTAATAACTAATATCTCTAGTATGCCACAAAACGCTCATCTTTGCCTTAAGCTGCTGATGCTCAGGCCGTTCAAGCGTGGGATCTTGCGCCAATACCCTGCCTGCAGCTTGGCGCGCATCTTCCAGGACAACGAGGTCGCTCAGGCTGGCCACCCGCAGCAGCGGCAGTCCATGCTGCCTATATCCCAGAAAATCTCCGGGACCGCGCAGTTCCAAATCCTTTTGGGCGATCTCAAATCCATCCCTCGATTCCTCCAGGATTTGCAGCCGCGCCAGGGTTTCTTCCGACGATTCATCGCTCAACAGGATGCAGTACGATTTATGCTGTCCCCGGCCAACCCTTCCGCGAAACTGGTGTAGCTGCGCCAGGCCAAAGCGTTCCGCACCCTCGATCAAAATCACTGTGGCATTGGGGATATCAATCCCCACCTCGACGACGGACGTTGCGACAAGGATATTATATTTCTTCTCCCTAAACTCCAACATTACCCTGTCTTTATCTGCAGCGCTCATACGGCCGTGCAGCAGACCAACTTGACATCCCTTGAAAACATGCCGCTGCAAGCGTTGCTGCTCTGCTACAGCAGCCTTTGTGGTCTCATCGCTGCCAGTTTCCACCAGCGGGCAGATGACAAATGCCTGCCGGCCAGATTCTATCTCCTGGCGCATAAATGTATAAACACGCTCGCGCCCTGCAGAGTCGCGCACGCGTGTAATAATCTTTTGCCGGTTAGGCGGGAGCTCATCGAGAATTGATACATCCAGGTCACCGTATACCGTCAGTGCAAGCGACCTGGGAATGGGCGTAGCGCTCATTGCTAATAGATGCGGCTCGCATTGCGCCCCCTTGGCGCGCAGCTCGGCTCGCTGCGCAACGCCAAAACGATGCTGTTCATCGACGATGATCAAGCCCAGGTTTGCGAAACTCACTTCCTGTTGGATAAGCGCATGCGTCCCGATAGCGATGTTGACGGCGCCGGAGGCGATATCGCTGTGAACGCGTTCTTTATCGCTTTGCGAAAGGCTCCCTACCAGCAGTTCGCAGCGAATATCGCCGTATGGCGCCAGCAACTGGCTAAAAGTGCGGTAATGCTGTTCGGCCAGTATGGATGTCGGCGCCATGACGGCTACCTGCAGCCCATTACGCACTACGGCCAGGGCAGCCATCACGGCCACTATGGTCTTCCCGGAGCCCACCTCGCCCTGCAGCAAGCGGCTCATCGGGCAAGCTCGCGACATATCGTCCAGTATCTCGCGCACAGAACGCTGCTGTGCATTGGTGAGTTTGTACGGCAACCTTTCTGTAAAAGCCTGGAGCGCTTGATGGGGTATCTCCAGCGCCCGCCCGGGTTGCGCCAGCCTATCATTCCTGCGGCGGAGCATGCCCAACTGCAGCAACAGGAATTCTTCAAAACAGAGCCTATGTCTTGCCTGTTGCAAGGACGCGGTGCTGGTCGGAAAGTGCATCTGTATCAGAGCTTGCCCTAGAGGCATCAAATCGTGCTCCTGACGCATTGCCTCGGGTATCGATTCGGGGATGCGGGATTCCCAGTAATCCAGCACTCCCTTGATTATCTTACGCAGGGCGTGCCTTCCAAGCCCTTCGGTCAGCCGGTAAACGGGCACCATGCGCGCCGTGTGCAGCAATTCGCGCTCGAGCGGCTCCCATTCCGGAGATGCCAGCACAAGCCGCCCGAGATGCTCGCTGACTTGGCCGCTCAGCACGATTTCGCTGCCTACATGCAGTTGGCGTTCCAGGTAAGGTTGGTTGAACCAGCTAACCTCGATGGAACCCGTGTCATCGCGGATAATAGCTCGCGTAAGATACCGCCCTTTGCTGATGCGCTGCGCCTTTACCTGGCTAACACTGCCCACGATGGTAGCCTGTTCACCGAGTGCTAGCTGGTTGATCGTACGCATCGTAGAGTAATCGTCATAGCGATAGGGAAAGTAGTAAAGCAAATCCCGCAGGCTGTGAATCTCCAAGCGGGCTAAACGTTCTTGAGTGACTGTACTCACACCGCGAATTACGGTTACATCGGCATCCAGCGACGAGGGATCAGGCACGATAACTTGCTGGGGCTGTTTGTGCGGCCATGAAACAATAGGTCCCTTCGTAGTATCGGCTACCTCTTTCTGGCCTGTAGATACATCACGAGGAGACGGCAACTCGTTCAATACGGCGGATTGCGGGTCAGTGGCCGATGAAACGCCGCTATCATGGCTATCCAGCAATTCGAGAGCTCGCGCAACCGCGCTTTTCCGCAAGGGGAGGGATTTTAGCTTGTATTGATACAGCATTTCAGACAAGCTAGAGGTGAGAGCGGGGGCGTCGCTACCACGATAGCCCTGCGCCCGAATATCATCTTGTAGGAAGTGCGCCAGGAATGCATCCAGGCCCCCGATGACTGCACGATCGCGGTAACCAAGCTCCTGCTCAAGGACAAGAATACGGCGCAGCGTGTCATATACGCTTGACATCCCATCGTCTCACTGATACGTGCGGCGCTAAGCTTCGCAGGCGAAGATGCATATAGCCGTAGGCCCGGTCAAGCTACCCAGGACCGGTCCGTACACTTTTTGATGGATGATCTCCCGCGGGAAAATACCTGCAAGCTGGTCAGCAAACTCGCAGGGTGGGGGATTGATACCGCTGGTTAACACCTCAATGCGTTTGAGACTCGGAAACTCGGCTACGAACCCTACCAGGCGCTCGAACTGCGTGCCCCGGTTACGTTGCAATTGTAAGGGCACAATCTCACCTTCCTCCAACAACAAAACGGGGCGGTTACCGGTCGCAATCGACATGGATTCGTAGGAAGGGGGCACAAGGTGATGACAATCCAGGAACTCGGTGCTATCAACATAGAAGGCAAAATAAGAATGCGCAACTAAGCCGCGCACCAGTCGAGTAATCTCCAAGGCACTGGCGCCTTCACAACTCGCCTTGGCAGCCTCGATGACCAGGCCGCCAAGGGCAGCAGAAACAAATTGCGAATCCAGCACAGAAATATTATACCGTCCCATAAGGCTGGCCTTGGCCTTGTTAGCTGTATTAACAGCGGGAGACAGTTCGGAGGATAGATGGATAGATACGACTTCGGTATTATTGGCTGAGAGCTGCGTATAAAGCGAGATGAACTCTGCAACTGTAGGCGTGATAATCCTGGGCGCAGCATGGCTCTGCGCTAAGCGTTGGTGAAAGCCTGGGCAGCGAAGATTTGGACAATCATCGATGATCTCGTCGCCTATTTGTAGTTTCAGTGGGATGACGCTGATACCATATTCTTCGACCAGCTCAGCCGGTAAATCTGCTGAGCTATCTGTGACAATCCTTGTCCTGACCGCCGCCATGCCTCCGCCTCCACAACTACCTATTCGATCGAGATGATATAATCATAATGCGCCTGCCCGCCATCCAGCACCTCTACTTCGAGCGTGGGATATTTCCCCCGGATACTCTCCGCCAACCCGGCCGCCTGTTCAGCCGAAGTATCCTCCCCATAGTAAATGGTGACGATTTCATATGCTGAAATATCCAGGTGCCGCTGGATTACCTCGCAAACAACACTTTGGGCGTCCTCGCCGGCCGACACGAGCTGATCATTCAGCAGGCCAATTGTTTGACCTTCGTGCACCTTTAAGCCATTTACCTGAACAGAGCGTACTGCACGGGTAACTTCTACAGTCTGTACATGTTGGCTGGCTTCGGCCATCGCATCCGTATTATCTTCAAGACTCGCTTGGTAGTTGAACGCGAGCAGGGCAGCAATTCCCTGCGGGATCGTCCGCGTTGGCACAACAACAGCCTGGCGCTGCGACAGCGCTTGAGCCTGTTCCGCTGTAAGAATAATATTGCTATTGTTGGGTAAAATGATGACCTTTTCCTGTTTGAGGCTATCGACCGCCTGCAGTAAATCCTGGGTGCTCGGATTCATCGTTTGCCCGCCCGGCACGACAAAGCCCGCTCCCAAGCTTTCGAAAACACGAGCTAATCCCGCGCCAGAAGCGACAGCAACGATACCAATTTCCCCCGTCGCTGCGGCGGGCACAGTAATCGGCCTAGCTACCTCTGGAACGGAATTCGCAACCTTGAATTGCTCGAATTGCTCCTGCATATTCTCGATAATGACGGCGGTTAGCTGCCCCTGAGCGATCCCATAGCTGAGCACCTCGCCAGGATTATCGCTGTGCACATGAACCTTGACCGCATCCCCATCGCCCACGACCAGCACAGAGTCGCCAAAAGAGGCGATCCCGGCCCTGAGGCTCTCTACATTAAGATTATGTCCTTTGATGATAAATTGGGTGTCATAATTATAAGTAGCTTCCGAAATATGCACATGTTCTATAGATATTTCTTGTTTATTTGCTAGTTGCATTTTCTCGCCATTCAGATAGCGAACCACTCCCTCCAATAAGAAAGTATATCCCTGGCCGCCAGCATCAACCACTCCCGCCTCAGCCAGCACAGGCAGAAGGTTGGGTGTACGCGCTAGAGAACGTTTAGCCTCACTATAGGCTACGTGCAGCCATTCCTTTATTGGCATTCCCTGCTCTACAGCACTGGCGCCGGCCTGGGCAGATTCACGTACTACCGTGAGAATTGTGCCCTCAACGGGCTTCATCACACCCTTATAAGCAGTTGTCGCGGCTTCGATCAACGCCTTGGCAGCTTGTTCCGTGTTGCATACCTTGAGATCATCCAAACCTCGGGCAAAACCCCGCAAGACCTGCGAAAGTATCACCCCCGAATTGCCGCGAGCGCCCATCAGGGCGCCATGAGCGACTGTGCGCGCCAGTTCGGATACACTGTCAAACGATTTGCCCTTTGTCTCTTCGAGAGCGGCCTTCATCGTTAGAAACATATTAGTGCCAGTATCGCCATCAGGCACTGGGAAGACGTTCAGCGAATTAACCAACGGAACCTGGCCTTCGAGCCATTTATAGCCAGCCATCAGCGCCGCTAGAAGCCGATCTACATCGCAAACCTGGGCATCATCGAGCCCAATCTCTTCCGGTCCCTGGTTAACTTCCTCTGTAGGTTCTGAGGGTGGATTGCAACTGCTCAAGAATACTACCTCCACAAGAATCGAGACGGAAAGAACAACTAATCGTTATCACTAATCCTCAAGCCCTGGATATGGACATTCACCTCAGCAACCGGCATACCGAGCGCCTTTTCCACACTAAATTTGACGCTCTGCATAATATTCTGGGCAACCTCAGAGATACGTGTGCCGTATTCGACGACAACATACAGGTCGATCGCAATATGTCCTTCGACAGACCTTACCTCAACACCACGATAATAGGCACCAACCTGCAGGATTTCCGCGATGCCGTCGCGCAGTGTGGCAGTCGACATGCCCACGACACCATAACAACTGAGAACAGCCTCGCTGGCGATACTGGCTATCGCGCGAGGTGATACCTGAATCTTGCCTATGGTCAAGTCTTCACTCATTATCTGTTACTCCTGGTCATCGTCAGAAACACGCGACTTAGCCGAGCAGATATTATACGAAATGTATATTTTGCGCACAATTATCTTTTATGGTATCATATCTAATGCTTTGAAAGCAAATATACGCGCAGCAGTTATAACGCGAGGAAAGAGGCAGATGATGGCTAAATGTGATATGTGCGGCAAAGGCCCGCAATTTGGGCATAATATCAGTCACTCTAAACGACATACCAACCGTCGGTGGATGCCTAATATTCAACCGGTGCGCCTGGTCGTGAATGGCCAGGAGCGCAAGTATAACTTGTGCACGCGTTGTATGCGCACTCTCAGCAAAACTGAAGCGTAATTATCCCTTCGAATCACAAGCCAGCCTGCTTTTCGGCTGGCTTTTTTGTTACCTCGCGAGCATCTGCAATTGCTTACGAAGGCCTTGAATTGCGCCGGCAATGCCATTCGGAGCTGCAAAGATAGCTGCCCCCATCACCAGGATATCTGCACCGGCAGTCACAACCGCAGGGATGGTCGAGGCGTTCACCCCACCATCCACCTCAATGGGGATACTTAACCCGCGTTCTCCAATCATATTTCGCAAGCGCGTGATTTTAGAGAGCGTGGCCGGAATTAACTTCTGCCCGCCGAAGCCAGGATTCACGGTCATCACCAGCACCATATCAACCAGATGCAGGATTTCCTCCAAGGCTATCAACGGCGTTGCTGGATTAAGCGTCACACCCGGACGAGCCCCCCCCTCAACAATCTGCTGCAGCGTCCTCTCCAGGTGCGGGCACGTCTCTGTATGGACGATAATCATATCACTGCCGGCGCGGCAGAAATCCTCGATATAACGCTCAGGCTGTTCGATCATGAGATGTACCTGCAATGGTAGTTTGGTCACCGGCCGCAGCGCCTGTACGACCAGCGGACCGATGGTGATATTCGGAACAAAATGCCCGTCCATGACATCCACATGGAGATAGTCCGCGCCGGCAGCCTCTGCCTCCTTAACTTGCTCGCCCAGGCGTGCAAAATCAGCCGAAAGTATCGATGGCGCGATTTGGACACGGTGAATGCCGGCATCAGTTGGTTCGGACACATTATTGTTCATCTTCATCCTCATCTGCGAGTTCCATACCGCGCAATTGGCCGCAGCCGGCAGAGATATCTCCGCCGCGCCGCAGACGGATAGTTGTACGGATACCTGATTTCTGGAGAACCTCCTCGAATGCCAATATCCTGTCCATCGCAGAAGGTTTATAGTTGCAGCCGAGAGTCTCATACAAAGGTATCAGATTAACGTGGCAATATAGGCCAGCTAATAGCTGGGCGGTACGCTGCGCTTGCTCCATACTATCGTTGATTCCGGCAGCTAGCGCGTATTCAAAAGTCACCCTTCGCCCGGTATGCTTGGTAAACTTGGCCGCAGCAGTGATAAGCCTTGCCAGCGGATAACGGCGGTTCAGCGGAACCAGCTTGCTGCGCAGCGCATCATCGGGAGCATGCAGCGATATAGCCAGCTTGACGCCGAGGTCCTCCTCAGTCAAGCGTTCGATGCCAGGGATAACGCCGGCCGTCGATATGGTAATACGCCTGGCGCCGATTCCCAATCCAGCCGGATCCGTGATAAGCCGCAGCATCTGACGTACTGCATCGTAATTCAGCAGTGGTTCTCCCATCCCCATCAGCACGACATTCGTGATGTGCCTTTCTTCTTGCTTGAGCTGCCTGCTGAAATAGAGCAACTGCGATACCATCTCACCTGCGCTGAGATCGCGCACAAAGCCGCTCTGGCCGGTCGCGCACAGCAAGCACCCCAGCGCGCAACCGACCTGGGATGACAGGCATACCGTACAACGTTCCGCATAGCTCAGCAAAACAGATTCGATATATTGCCCATCTTTTGTTTGGAACAGGATTTTCTCGGAAAGGCCATCATCGGCCACAGATATGCGCTCTACCGCCAGATTATCCAAAACAGCTCGCTGGGTTATCATCGTTCGCAATGTTCGCGGCAGGTTGCGCATTCCGTCAATGTTATCGACCAGGCCCTTGTATATCCAGTTATAGACCTGGGCGCCACGAAACGCCGGCTCGCTCCACTGCGTCATGAGCTGGCGCAACTCGCCCGAAGTTAGGCCCGTTAGTTCTATAGTGTCCATTATCTCCGCCGACGGCCGCCAAGCAGGAATAGATAATAGAATATCGTTGAGACCGCCTGCGCAGCGGCGGCCACATAGGTTAAGGCCGCTCCAGAAAGCACCTTTTGCACGGCATCCTGCTCCTCCAGCGTGGTGATGGTGCCGCTTGAGGTAAGCAACGCAACAGCCCTTTTGCTGGCATTGTACTCAACCGGCAGCGTTACCAGGCTAAAGACGGCCGTCAAGGTAAACAAAATGAGCCCGATTGCGGATAAAGGTGTAACGGAGATGAGTAATCCCAAGACAAAGATGATGGGCCCCAACCATGAGCCTACCTGCACGATTGGCACCAACCCGGAGCGCAGCTTGAGCGGTGCGTAGCCCTCCGCATCCTGAACAGCATGTCCAACTTCGTGCGCAACGATGCCAATAGCCGCAACTGACGGCATATGCGCTACGTTCGCTGACAAATACAGCTTTTTGGAACGAGGATCATAGTGGTCGGAGAGCGTCCCTGAAGTCTCCGCAACGCCAATGTCCGTCAACCTGGCTGCCTTGAGCAACCGTTCGGCTGCTTCATATCCCGTCAAATTGGTAGAGTTACGCACCTGCATGTAGCGCTCATACGAGCTGCGTACCTTGTACTGCGCATATAGGCCCAGCAACAAAGCCGGGAGTGCAAAAAGATAATATGTAGGATTATATAGAGCGTAATACATATGTATCTACACCTCCTAAGATATTAGCAATGTAGCCGGAAATCAGTGAATTACCAACTTTTCATTCAGCGCCTGCTGCCAGTCTGCTATCAATGCTGGGATATCCTGGTAGGTAAAATCCGGTTTGATATCCGAAAGAGCGATATCTTTAGTAGTGGTAACCCCGGTCATCACCAGAATGGTTGTCATACCCAGACGCTGGCCGCCCAGGATGTCTGTTTCCAGGCGATCGCCGAGAGAGGCTGCTTCTGATGGCATGATGTCGAGTTCCTGTAACACCTGGTGGAAAATTGCCGGCTCGGGCTTGCCGATATACAGCGGTTCCTGGTCGGTGGCAGCTTCGATCGCCGCGATGATGCTACCTGCTCCCGGAATTAGCTCGTTTTCTACAGGGAATGTCTTATCAGGATTGGTGCCAATAAACGTGGCGCCGTGCCGTATCGCGATAGTTGCCGTCGTCAGCTTTTCAAAAGATATCGTTCGATCAAGGCCAGCGACTACATAATCTGCATCTTGGCCGGCTAACCTGAAGCCGCGCTTGACAAACTCCTGTACCAGCGCTTCCTCGCCAACGACAAATACTCCCGCGCCCGCGGGCGCCTGCTCAGCGAGGTACGCTGCCGCTGCTGCACCGGAGGTCAGGATTTTATCTGCTGCCAGATCGATTCCCATCGCCTGCAATTTTGTCATTACGGAATCCTGGTTCATGGTGGCATTATTGGTCACCGCTTTATACCTGATATTGTTTTTCTCAAGAAACGCGAATAGTTGCGCACAACCTGGCAAGGCCTTCTTGCCGCGGTACAGCACACCATCCATATCGGTCACCAAAGCCTTAATTTTAGCCAATTCGGCTTGCATACCAGCTCCTATCAACTTAATCTTTGCCATAGAATTGTTGTTACTTCACGCGCGTGCGCAACTATTTGCTCCACATCGACGGTTTGGTATTTACCTTGGCGGTATAAAACTTTGCCACCCACGATGACGGTATCCACCCGCATCCCATTGTTGCCAAGCAACAATTGCCTATACAGCTCGGGCACATTATCTGGCCAAGAACCGAACATATCGATCAGTATCAGGTCGGCGAGTGCGCCCACCTCCAGGCTGCCGATCCGTTCGCCTGTCAGCGTCGAAGCCATCATTGCGTTTGTTTTGGTAAGCACCTTTGCAAAGAATGCCAACGTGGCCTCTCGGTCCGGCAGCGTTGCCTGCATCTGGGCATACAAGGCAGCCTGCGCCTCACCAAGCATATCATATGCTACACCATCTGTCCCCAGGCAAATGGCCTGTCCCTCGGCTGCATATTCGAGGATACGCGCTAAGCCCACACCGGTTATAATATTGGCATGGGGAACGTGTGCCAGCCAGGCGCCGCTCTGCCGGAGCAAGTCGCGATCCTGCTGGCTAAGGTAAACCGCATCGGCCAGCAGTGTACGCTTGCTCAGCACGCCCCAACGGCGTAAACGAGCGGTGGGAGAAACACCATAACTGAGGGCGCAATCTCGGCCGGCATACAGGCTCTCGCCAACTATACCATGGAAGCCAATCCGAGCGATTGCCGCAGCCCCCACAGCATAAGACAACGCTGTGTCAGATATAAAATGGCAGGTATCCAATCCCATGCTTGCTGACAACAACGCTTCGCCCCTCGCGCGCTCTGCAAAGCGAATGTTCTCATCGACGGCCACCCTGCCGGAAGCGCTACCCTCATGGTCCGAGACAGCATAGGCAATGTTAGCGCGCAGCCCGACCTGGAGCACCGCCTCAGCAACTGCATCCAACGCGTAGCGAACGGCGCCTGGAGCAGAAAGCAGGTCAAAAACACAGGTTGTGCCGTAACGCAGCGCTTCCACTGCCGATAACAGCGCACTATAACGAATCGCCTTGTAATCAAGCGCGGATGCGTAACGGCGCCAAAATTCGAGCGTCTCACCGCCGGCCGCCACCCGATCTAGCGCTGGTAGCCTATATCCGCGGGCGAGAATGCGGCTCATGCGTGTGTGGGCGTTGATGAAACCTGGCATGAGCAGTTTCTGCTGGCCATCCAGGCGTGGTTCGTTCGGAAATTGTGCGGCGAGCTCCGTTGTTGTACCAATGCGCGCGATTCGTCCACTAGAAATTAGCAGCGCTCCGTCAGCAATTGGCGCCATTTCCGCATTTAGGGCTGGAATAGTTATATGAGTAATGAGCATCGCCATAACTACCGGCTTCCGTGATCCGCCAGGGGCACCGCCTACATGCCACTAGACTACCTATCAGCAATCTTGATGATATTACTATAAATTGGTATACTTGTCGAGAATTCAGTCGGGAGGGATTTATGCACACTATTGATGCCCGAGGGCTAGCCTGTCCTCAACCCGTAATAATGACACGCAACGAAATGCTGCGATGCGATGAGCTACAAGTGCTTGTTTCAGGCCAGGACTCTGTCAATAATATCCGAAGACTGGCCGATAAATCCGGTTGGCTGGTCGAGGTCTCCCAACGCAGCGGGAGTTTTGAACTAACTCTGAAAAAGGGCAATAGCGCCGTAGAACCACTCATCACACCGGATGTCGAGCAGTCTTGTGAGCTCTCCAGCAAGTCTGTTATTCTCGTCGCGAGCCGCGAGATGGGACGAGGTAATACTGAGCTGGGTGAAATCCTCAGCAAGAGCTTTTTTTACGCACTAAGCGAAGCGAACACTAAACCACAAACTCTTATCTTGATAAACTCAGGCATAACGCTAGCCATTCAAGATTCGCCAGTGCTGGAAGCGCTCCAAAAACTGGCTGCCAAGGGAGTCGAAATATTGGTTTGCGGAACCTGCCTGGGCTACCTGAACCTCCGTGAAAAGCTGGCAGTAGGCTCCGTTACGAATATGTACACCATCGTCGAGATACTGCTCTCCGCCGGGCATACTATCACTCTGTAGCGTCAGTCACGCTTTAACAGGGAGCTCGCAGTTCGATAATTGTTCGATCACTTTGACAACAGCGGAGTGGTCGAGGTCACCCCAACCGTTGGCCAGCATAGCAGAATATAATTCGTGAGCGAGCGCCGATGCTGGAAGACTTGCCCCATAAGCCCTGGCCGTTTCACGAATGATGTTCAGGTCCTTATAATGGAATCGGCTGCGGAACCCGGGGGTATAGTCGCCCTTGAGGATACGCGGACCGCGCACATCCATCACCCTCGTCTGGGCATAACCTGCCGAGAGCACCTGGATGATGATTTCAGGATCCACGCCGGCCTTGGCGCCGAGCACCAACGCTTCAGACATGCCGATCAAGTTAAGGGCCACCTGTATCTGATTACAGGCTTTGACCACCTGGCCTGAGCCGGATGGTCCGCACAACGTCGCTTTCCCCAGCAGACTAAACACGGGCAAGGCACGTTCGTAGAGCGCCGCTTCTCCCCCCACCATAATTGAGAGACGCGCTTCGCGGGCGCCTACCTCGCCACCGCTCACCGGAGCATCCAGCATAGGGCAATTGGTTTGCGCCGCAGCTTCAGCGACTCGCTTCGCCATTACAGGACTTATCGAAGACATATCAATTAGCAGTGTGCCTGGCTTGACCGCGGAGAGAACTCCGCCCTCCCCCAGATAAACCTTTTCCACATCAGGCGAATCAGGCACCATGCTGATAACAATCGCCGCTGTAGAAACGGCCTCGCTAATACTCTTGCAGCCGACTGCGCCTTGGATTATCGCTCGTTCAACGTTGGCAGGCTGCAAGTCGTATGCCTTAACGGTATAGCCGCCTTTCAGTAAATGTCCGGCCATCGGCATCCCCATGATACCGAGACCGATAAAGCCTATTACTCCCTTATTCATTTCGCCGCCTTTTGAGTAAAATATAGGTGAATTATAAGATTGGCTTGGCAAGCGTCAATCACCCTAAGCGGGGCAGCCTAAATACCGAAAACACCAACGGAATGCGAGTAATATGGAAGTTCAGATAGGTGTCGCCAAAGTAAGCAAGTATGCCAGCTCCGAATCAGGAGATACGGTAGAGACGATTGAACGCCCAGGAGGGGGGATATCGATTGTCCTCGTGGATGGCCAACGCAGCGGCCGCGCTGCCAAGATAATCAGCAATATCGTCGCCCGTAAGGCAATATCGCTGCTTGGTGAGGGCGTGCGCGACGGCGCAGCCGCCCGAGCAACGCACGATTACCTGCGCATGCACCGCAATGGACAGGTTTCCGCCGACTTGGAACTTGTCTCGGTAGATCTGCGAACGCGCTCGGTTGTTATTTCACGGAATACACGCTGCCCCATCCTTTGTTCACAGCAAGGCGCTATGCGTATGCTGGACGAAGAGAGTGAACCGATTGGAATTCATCCGAACACAAAACCGGTCATCGTCGAGCTAGAGTTGCAGGCCGGCACCTATATTGCTGCTTACACCGACGGTGCAGCCGAAGCGGGCGCTGGCGGTGCGGGGCGACTTGATTTAGCCCAATTCGTTATACAGGCAGCACGGGATCAACTGCCAGCTCAGGAATTGGCAGACCAGATGTTAGGAGCTGCCTTGATTGCCGATTCAGGCCGCCCCAATGACGACATCAGCATTGCCGTGCTATCGATACTGCCGCGGGAAGTACCGACAGGGGCGCGCCGCCTGAGTGTATATTTCCCAATACCATCAGGATAACTAACAGGCAAAATGGGACGCTTAGCCGCAATCCCGCTGCCGCCTTTGATACCAGGGCGTATCACGGTGGTGGGCGTATGCGGAGCCGGCAAGAGCTCACTTGTTGCCGAGTTGTGCGCAAGAGGCTACGACGCGCACGAGTGCCTGCAAGAGCATTCATTTCTTGCTGATATGTGGCGGCGTGTTTCACGGCCACAAGTGCTGGTTATGCTACATGCTGCTCGTCAGACATTACTTTTACGGTCGTATAGTTATGTATCCCCCGCATTGTACCAGGATCAAATTAACAAATTGGCTCACGCATGTGCACACGCGCAGATTTATGTAAATACGGATAACCTAGAAATTCAGTCAGTGGGCAGCTTAGTTTTGAGCTATTTAGCCTTACACCACATACCTTCCAGATTTTGACAGAGTTTCGGCTCAAGCTATACTCATACCCTGGTGTTCATACCCGCAACTCGGTATTGAGAGGAAGAGCATGCAGAAACGCGATATCCGGTTGCTTGTCTTGATTGCAATAATTACAGCGCTAGCAATCTGGGTAGTGCTTCCCACAAATCCAGGTATTCATATACGTCTTGGAGAAACCACACTCGACCGCGATATCAAGCTGCTGCTAGGCCTCGATCTACAAGGCGGAATGCAATTATTGCTTCAGCCGGACATCCCAGCCGGACAAACTGTCTCTGCAGAAGACATGCAGGCCGTCAAGAAAATCGTGGAAAACCGCGTCAACGGCATGGGCGTCACCGAGCCGGTCGTCCAACTGGTTGGCGCAGACCGCATCCTGGTGGAGATGCCGGGCATCAAAAACTCGGAGGAGGCCGTCGCCAGTTTACGCCAAACCGGCTCAATGGAGTGGGTAGATGTCGGCAACCAGTATTTCCCAGCGGGCACAGCCATTTCGACTACCTATCAGCTCTATGGAACGCTCGATACCATTACTTCGACCACCCCTCTTACGGATGTTTATAAAACAATACTCACCGGTAAATATTTAAAGACAGCGCAAGTTGAGTTCAGCAACACCGGCGCCCCCATGATTGCATTTCAACTAAACTCTGAAGGTGCACAGATTTTCGTCGATCACACCACTAACAATATCGATAAATACATCGCTATCGTTCTAGATGGCGTGGTTATCTCTTGCCCGCGTATCAATTCGGCTATTCCAGACGGCTCCGGTGTCATCGAAGGGCAGTTCACGGCAGATGAAGCGACGGCTCTGGTGCTACAACTGCGTTACGGCGCGCTACCCGTTGCGCTCAAGGTTGTCGATACCCGGGAGATTGGTCCATCATTGGGCCAGGATTCCATCACTAAAAGTGTGAAGGCCGGCATTATCGGCTTGGTGGTAGTGTTGCTCTTTATGATGATTCACTACCGCCTGCCCGGTTTTCTGACGGACCTATCTCTGATTATCTATGCTCTTATCACGGTAGCGCTTTACAAACTGATCCCAGTTACTCTGACTTTGCCAGGTATCGCTGGCTTTCTGCTCTCGATTGGTATGGCTGTAGACGCAAATGTGTTGATTTTTGAACGTATGCGCGAGGAGCTACGCGCCGGGAAGACTTTACAGAGAGCAATTAACTCCGGATTTAAGCGCGCATGGTCGGCTATCCTGGATTCAAATATCTCCGTCTGGATTACCTGTTTTATCCTGTACATGTTTGGCAACAGTTTTGGCGCCAGCACCGTCAAGGGATTTGCTATTACCCTGGCATTGGGCGTGCTGGTGAGCATGTTTACGGCCGTTACGGTAACCAGGACTTTTGTGAGCGTGGCCTTTGCTATCGGCGGCGAAAAGATACGCGAGCACAAATGGCTGCTCGGGATATAAGGATGGAGAGCAAGTAACGATGCTAAAACTCGTCGAGAAAAAACGTTGGTACTTTATAATCTCAGCCATCATGATTATCCCGGGGTTGATTAGTATGATTGTCACTACAATCGGCACCGGCTCTCCGTTCAGAACCAGCATCGACTTTAACGGCGGTTCTCTCTGGGAAGTTCAATTCACCCAGCCAATAACGCCTTCTGAAATTATGACTATCTTTAAGGATAACGGTTATTCGGATGTCACTGTTCAGACGGTTACCAATGACCGCACAGTATCAATTCGCACAGTCACGCTTGAACAGGAAGAGAAACAGGCCTTGCTTGCAAAACTCCAGGAAAAGTATGGTGAAGCCACCGAGCTGCGCTTCTCCAGCGTTGGGCCTTCAATAGGCCAGGAGACCACCCGGGCAGCCGTAGTGGCCATTATCGCCACTTCGCTTGCAACGCTTCTTTTTGTCGCGCTGGCATTCCGTAAAGTACCGCATGCCTTCCGTTACGGTGTTTGCGCAACGTTAAAAATGGTTCATGATATTCTATTTCTGCTAGGTCTGGCCAGTATTCTGGGCAATCTTGTCGGATGGGAGGTCGATTCGCTCTTTTTGACGGCAGTACTGACGGTTGTTGGGTTCTCTGTGCAAGATGTGATTGTCGTTTTTGACCGCATCCGCGAAAACGTACAAAAGTACAAGGGTGAAGACCTGGACACAATTATTGATCGCAGCCTCACGGAGACACTCAAGCGTTCACTTACTACCCAGTTGAATTCTATATTCGTCATGGTCGCGATCATACTCTTTGGCGGTGTGACAATCCGCCAATTTCTATTGACCATGTTGATTGGCATGGTTGCAGGAACCTATTCATCTCTCTTTTTTGCTGTACCCTTGCTCTCGGTATGGAACAATCGGGTACTGCGACGACAACAACATGGTACTGCTTAGCTATTTCTCTAGCGTTTGGCCGGGAGCACAGCCTGTATAACCAGGTAGGCTCCCGGTTTCTTAATCCGGGAGTACAATGGGTTTCATCTTACTACGCTACGGGGAAGTTGCCCTAAAAGGCAGCAATCGGTTTTTATTCATTCGCCAGTTACGCCATAACGTTCGGGCAACCCTCAAGGCTAACCAGATCGCCGGCGAGGTAGTCTCACGCGGGCAGCGCATCTATGTCTATACTAACGAGGTTGACCGCGCTCTGGAGCCGCTAACACGCGTTTTCGGGTTGGTATCTCTTAGCCCAGCGAATGAAGTTGCCCGCGAGCAATCCGCCATTAACGCTGCGTGTGTGCAAGCGGCTCTCAAAGCCGGGGTATGCCCGCAGGTTTCATACCGCGTGCGCGCCAGACGTAGCGACAAGGGCTACCCGCTAACTTCACCCGAAATCAGCAAGAGCGCGGGCGAAGCGATCCATGCAGCCACCGGCGGCATAGTTGACCTTAACGATTCGGCGCAAGTGACCATCGGCGTCGAAATAACGATGGATAGCGCCATTATCTTTGGCCGGTCTCTCCCGGCAGCAGGCGGAATGCCCGTGGGCGTCGAGGGGCGAGCAATCGCCCTGCTATCCGGCGGTATCGATTCTCCCGTCGCAATATGGATGATGTTGAAGCGGGGATGCAGTGTTATCCCTTTGCACTTTTATTCCAGCGAGCAGGAATTGGCCAAGGTGCTGGATAATATTCAACAACTGCAGCGTTACTGCTACGGTTGGCAATTGCGTCCAACGATTCTCGACCATACTGAGATCATCGCCCCGCTTCTCGAACAATTACAAGCAATCAGGGAAACACGTTGGAACTGTATCTTTTGTAAGCGGACGATGCTGAGCAAAGCTAGCGAGTTAGCGCATGAGCTGGGAGCGCAAGCCATCGTATTAGGTGATTCATTGGGGCAGGTTGCCAGTCAGACGCTGACAAATATGGCGGTTATTTCAGAAGGCCTCGACATGCCGATTTTGCGTCCGTTAATCGGCATGGATAAAACCGAAATAATGGCTATTGCCCGTAAAATCGGCACGCTGGATATTTCTATCCGGTCTTCCTCCGTGTGCCGTTTTCTACCGAATCATCCGGTAACGCAAGGCAGCCTGGAACACCTGCACCGTATCACAGCGCAGCTCGTGTCCGCAGATCAGAGCTTGGAAATCTGAACCAGGTTTGCGCCGGTATCATATATAGCGTAACTCACCACGCCGAATCTGCCCATCACTTCTCCCGGGTTTACCAGCCATGTATCGCCAGTTTGTTCTGTCGTGCCACGATGGTCGTGGCCATAACACACAACAGCGTATTGACCGCTGGCGGCTAGCGGCCGAGCTATCTCAGGATAATGGCTAATCGCTATCTTGCGGTTATCCACCTCCAGGTGAGCGAAAAGGCCGTGCAGAGTCACATTGCCTGCTTTTTCGGCTGCGCGTGTCAGGAGCAGCTTATCGCCGTCATTGTTGCCCCACACTACATGCACCAGCCCCTTGAAACCCGCGCCGATGGCAGCCAGTGTAAACGGGCTGCATATATCTCCCAGGCAGAGGAGGATATCACAGTCGGTGAGGCGCGCCAACACTCGCTCGAGCGTCCACAAGTTATCGTGAATATCTGAAATAATGGCGATTTGCATATACACTCCTCAAGATGCCGCGTTAAACGCGCACAATACGCACACCTGCTATTCCAGAACACAACGGCCGTATCGTGCGAGATCCAGCTCTCTAGAGCAGAGCGGCGAGTTGGCCGTTGAGTTCTTGTAAACGGCTGCGCAGGCTCGCGATGATGTGACCGTTACGTCCTTCATCGCCTATCCGGTTGTACTGGTGTTTCTTAAAGGCGAGCTCTGTAGCTGTACGGCTAATCTCTCGCCATACCTGAAGCTGCCGCTTGGTTTGGGCATTTAATTCCTGCTTAGAGGGGCCGATATGTTTATGTTTGCTAATCGCATCGTACTGCGCCTGGCTGATAATGCCAAGAGAGACCTCCTCCTGGAGGTAAATACTTGTAATATCCCTTTCATTCTTCCAACAAAGGACAACGATGAGCAGTAGCACCAGCACCCCGCCCCAGTCAATCAAAAAACCGAGAAGACAAGCTTCAGCGCCAGAGACCAGAGCATTATGCAGCATATGGATGATAACCGCCGCTCCATATCCGAGCAGGAAAATGAGCCAGCGGGAAGCAGTTCCCTTTCGTAAACGCGCGTAGCCTAAAGCAGCTCCGGTGATAGCGGTATACAACGCATGATTCAGACCAAAGGCAACTCCGCGCACCAGCACCAGGCTTGTCCAGCTTGAGAGCCCACCCTCTGACCATGCGCTGATATAGTAGATAATGTTTTCGGTCATCGCAAAACCAAAACCGATGGCCGAGCCGTATATTATCCCGTCCAATACTCCATCAAACTCACTGCGGAAAAGCCAGAATACCAGCAGCAGCGCCGCGCCTTTACAGGCTTCCTCAACCACCGGCGCGATGATATTGGTATTTAGCTGCTCGCTGGCTTGCGCCCCGCCTCCCAGTAGCGCTGATACGGTCTCGGCCAACAGCGAGGCGAGGACCGCGGGGATAGCGCCCCAAAGGAATGCAGCCAAAAACAGTGGCAGCGGCTCCTTCTCATAGCGATCCACGCGCCACAATATCGCAACATACAGCACTGTTGGGATAATTGAGGCGAGACTTGAGAGAATTACATTGGTTAACAAAGCGCATCAATCCCCAGCAATCTCAAGCGCGGGCAATACCTTGAAGCCGTTTACGCGTGCGCGCCAGAGTACTGGCCGCGTGAACGATAGGCGAAGAAGGTCTACCGCAAGCACGGGCTTGAGCCAGTGCGGATAAAAAAGCATCCCGCCCACCGAAAGGCGGCATCTCGAGGTAAGCACTACCGACCTCGCGGACAAGATGGGCGTCACTGCCAGCGCCAGCAAGTTTGCCATAATGTCTGGCTAAATCTTCCGCTAGCTTGTTCTCTGAATGTCGTATCACCCGTGCATTCAATACCTCAACAATATCAACCAAGTCCATTAAGGCTGGCGTAATATCTGGCCCAAGAGCTGAGTGGCGCAGCGAATCGTATGGATGAGGCAGCATCACTATCCCTCCCTGCTTGTGGATGCGCTGCGCCGTATCCAATGCGCTCTCGCCCGGCGGCACACATTCGCGCAAAAACAAGCCGATGAGCTCGCCCTCACGTGTGCTAATCTCTTCGCCGATAATTATTGGCAACTCGGAACAAACAGCCATAGCACGCGCCATGGTGATGGTATTATGATCGGTGATAGCCAAAACATTGAGGCCGCGGCGCACAGCCCAGTTGGTAATCTGCTCCGGTTTGGATAAAGAATCAGGTGAAGCGCAGGTATGAATATGAAGGTCGACGCGCATACCGCTCCTCGAATGCGTAACAACTCCCTGATACTAATAAAAAGAGGGCAGCTTATCAAGCTGCCCCATATCTAGATCAGCTTATTCCTTGGCTTCCTGCCGTTTAGCAGCGGAAGCTGCGGCTATCTTTTCGACCAACTGCGTAGGCACAATATCGTAATGTGAGAAGGACATGCTATAGATGCCGCGTCCCTGGGTCATTGACCGTAGATCAGTAGCATAGCGCTGGATTTCAGCAAGCGGAACCTGGGCAGTAACCACACCGTTACCGCGAACCTGTTCCATGCTGAGTACGCGACCGCGCCGTGTGTTTAAATCGCCCAGGATAGCGCCCATGAAGGCCTCCGGAACCGTGACTTGAATCTGCATCACTGGCTCAAGTAGAACCGGCCCGGCTTGCGGGATGCCAGCTTTGAAGGCGAGATGGCCTGCCAACTTGAAGGCCAGTTCGGACGAATCGACCGGATGGTACGAGCCATCGTAAATAACCGCACGAAAATCAACCGTGGGATATCCGGCGATGACGCCCTGCATCATAATCTCGCGTATACCCTTTTCGACCGCAGGAATAAAGTTCTTGGGCACCGCCCCGCCAAACACCTCGCTGGTAAACTCAAATCCTGCGCCGCGCTCGCGTGGTTCAAAACGAACCCAGCAATCCCCAAACTGGCCGCGACCACCGGTTTGTTTCTTGTGGCGCCCTTGCGCCTGAGCGATCTTGGTGATTGTCTCGCGATACGGGATGGTGGGCACATCGGTAGTGATATCCACGCCAAACTTCTGAGCCAGTCGTCGGGCAGCTATCTGGATATGCGACTCGCCCATGCCGGATAAAATCGTCTCGTTGGTCTCTACATTGCGTTCCAGACGCAAGGTGGGATCCTCCTCCACCAAGCGCGTCAGCGCAGCCCCCAGTTTATCAAGGTCGGCCTTGCTTTTGGGGAATACGGCGGCGGAATAGAGCGGGTCCGGGTAAACAATAGGATCCATGACAAAAGGAGCACCTTTATCGCATAGCGTTTCGCCGGTGGTCGTGACTGAGAGCTTGGCCACTACGCCAATATCGCCCGCGGTAATCCGGGCAGCATTAATCTGCTCTTTGCCGCGCGGGATGTACAGTTGTCCCAGGCGTTCCTCAACTCCCTTGTTGGCGTTCCATATCCTGGAATCGGAGGCTATCACACCGGAAAATACTCGGAAATAGGTCAGCCGGCCGACAAAAGGATCGGCCAGGGTCTTGAATACCTGCACGACAAGCGGTGCAGCTATGGAAGCGACCAATTCCTGATTCTCATTAGTGGCCGCAGAAACTGCCTGGCGCTTGACTTCGGCCGCATTCGGGCTGTATGATAGCACTATATCCAGCAGTTGGCGCACACCAATGTTCCGCGTTGCAGCCCCAATCGCTACTGGAACAAGTCTCCCTGATTTGACGCCTTGCGCCAGAGCTCCGATGACTTCGTCACTGGTCAGGTCTTCGCCATCAAGGTATTTCAGCATCAGCTCATCATCAATTTCAGCAGCGTTTTCGACCAATTGCTGCCTCGCAGTATCCGCTTCGGCTTGCATCTCCGCAGGAATCGGCGCCTCAGTACCCTCAGACCCCATATAGGCCTTCATCGCAACCAGGTCAATGATGCCTGCAAAAGTATCGCGTGAGCCAATCGGAAGTTGAATCGGGGTAAAAACAGCATCGAATTTGGTACGAAGCTGATTGAGCGTATCGCTAAAGTTGGCGTTTTCACGATCCATCTTGTTGATGAAGACAAAACGCGGTAGTGCGGATTCGTCCAGGAAGGACCAATCGAGTTCAGCACCCACCTCGACGCCTGCCGCCGCATCTACTACCACAATGCCGGCGTCTGCGACGCGGATAGCAGATTTTACTTCGCCAACAAAATCGATGTAACCAGGTGCATCGATGAGGTTGACTTTGCACCCTTTCCACTCCAAAGGCAACACGGAGACATTCACCGACAGACCGCGAGCGTGCTCTTCATCATCGAAATCTGAAACCGTGTTACCATCTTCTATTTTACCAAGACGGGTAATGGTTCCGGAATCAAAAAGGAGAGCCTCGCTCAAAGAGGTTTTGCCGCTCCCACCGTGGCCAACGATTACCACATTGCGAAGCTCCTCGGGTTTGTATTCCTTCATGCACATCTCCCTTTATTCGCCAAATGTAACGGTTTGTGATTATACCATAGGCTTATGAATGCATCAAGATAAGCAACTGATAGTACTACACAATTGGCACAAGACTGCAACCTGTAACACAAGATAACGTATAATATGTGAGGCGAGAGCGATTGGGTTCGTAAATATGGAGGCTAGAACGTTGTCGGCTGAATTGGAACGGGAATGGGCTGAAGCCGCTGCCACTGGCGATGAAGATGCTTATGCCAAACTGGTTGAGGCCTATCAACTACCGGTCTTCAATCTAGCGTACCGCATGTTGGGTAACGCCAACGAAGCCGAGGACGCCGCGCAGGAGACCTTTATCCGTGCCTATAATCGCTTACATACTTATGACCCGGAGCGCAAGTTTTCGAGCTGGATTTTATCGATTGCATCGCACTATTGCGTCGATAGGCTCCGCCGGAGGCGAGGTCCCGTGCTTTCGATGGAAGAAATAATGGGTCAGCGTTGGATTCCAGACGAACACCCCAAACCCGAAGATCAGGCGCTGCAGCACGAAGAACATGCTTTTGTCCGTCAGACGTTGGAAGAGCTGCCTGCGCCCTATCGGTTGGTAATAGTGCTTCGGTACTGGAATGACCTAGGATATGAAGAGATTGCAGAAATCACCAATGAAACCGTCAGCGCAGTCAAGTCGCGTCTGCACCGGGCGCGTGAGATGATGTCGCAACACCTGCGCAGCATCGAATCCGGGACGAGTACAAAAAAGCACGAAAGGAGGGTGACAGGAAATGCGCTGTCAAGATGCTTCTGAATTGCTATCGCAGCAGATGGATTGCCCACTGGATGAGAGCGAACAGCATGAACTGGATACCCATCTGGCTGAATGTGAATCATGTCAACATGAGGCGGCGTTGATGCGGCAAGCTGATACCATCTACGCCCATGCCAAGTTCGCTCAACCACCGCCCGATTTCGCAAATAAGGTAATGGAGCGGATACGACAACGCAAGCTACGGCGCAGTTTGTTACGTGGCGGTTTGATGATATGTGGAATCAGCCTGTTAATCGTGCTGGGGCTGGGATTACTCACGCTGGCGTTCTCACCGCTGCTGCGCTCATCCGCCCAGTATCCTTCTCTGGCCTACATCATCAACGTACTGAACGGCCTGGTTTCCATATTCCATACCTTTGATTATGCAATCCGCTTAACATTTACCGCCACCGCTAAAAGCGGCTTCCCATTTATTATGATCGGGTACCTCTTTTTAGCAATTTTCCTTATAGTAGTGTGGGCGCGCGTATTACTGGTACCCAAATCGGGGCTTAGCCAGGTATCAGAAAACAGGCAGGAATGAAGGTGAAGCGGTTGATGAGAGCGCTAAAGATACTGCGATATTTAATCATATTATGCTGCTGTACATTGTTACTCGCTGCCCCTGCGTTAGCCGAGGGTAGCGAGCCGATAACTGTTGTCGGCCAGGATTATATTGTTGACGATGGCAATGTGGTAAACAGCGACCTAGTGGTTGTCGGCGGCAATCTGACACTGCAGCCTGAGAGCCAGGTGAACGGCCAGATAGCAGTAACGGGAGGGGACGTGACCGCTGCCGGCACAATCAATGGCAACCTGGTAGTAATCGGCGGTCACGTCCAACTATCTAGCTCAGCGACCGTAAACGGCGACATCATCAGCTCGGGATCGGTGGAGAAGGCTGATGATGCGGTAATTAACGGGCGCATTATCTCCGGGCTGGATGCCGCCGCAGACTCCAGGTTCACGAATCGCCTATTGTCGCTTGGGCACATCACGGACCGTCACCTACCCGGAGCAGCTCGCGTCCTAGGGACTATAGCCCTTGTGGTGCTGTATGTTTTGCTAAACATACTCGTTTATTATGTGGCAACAAGAAATGTACTCAAAATAACACAGATTGTACGCCGTTCCTGGTTGCCCAGCCTCGGCGCAGGGCTACTAACGGCTCTCGTATGTGTCGTACTAGTACCAATACTTGTTGTTATTTGCATTGGCATCCCGGTCGCGGTGGTACTTGTCATTGCCTTGTTCGTCACTTTGATGGTCGGCAGCACCGCCCTCACAAAGTTAATCGGTCATCAAGTGCTGGCCTGGTTCAAGGCCTCGGCTTCACCTGTTCTCGAGGTAGTATGCGGCGCTGGTATCATGGCGCTGATTGCGCTTGTACCGTGTGTCGGCGCTATTGTAGCCGCAATCGCTGGCGCCGTTGGCATCGGGGCGACCATGCTATCCCACTTTGGCACCAGGGATTACCCGCTTTCAGTTGAATAGCTCATTCTGGATATGACAGCATAGGTCGTATGCGTGCCAGGTTGCAGATGCTGCCCGCACCTCAGCACGTTTGAAATAATCTCCGGCATTTCTTTTTGCGTTTCGCATTTTATCCGTGTATCCTGTTTACGTGTTGCATTGATAGCGCGGCCAGGTTACGGATTGGCTGCACAAGCCCTCCGGCCCTCAGCCGCGATGGGATACATCAGATAGATGGTAATACTCGACCAGCGCTTGCGTACCTGGCTGCCTTTGGCGTTAACCGTCATCTTATTGTTGCTGCACATATTCTCCCCATCGCGAGCCACCTTTTTTATCATGGTTACCTTGTTGTGTGTTCACCTGGTTTCCTACTACTGGGCTCGCGAGCTAGCCAAAGGGTTGCATATGCAGCGTATGCACCGCTATGGTTGGGCACAAGTCGGCGATGTAATCGAAGAACGGTTTGTGCTGCACAATGATTCCTGGCTGCCGGCTATCTGGCTCACCGTCTATGACAAGTCGAACCTGCCGGGTTACCATGTCAGCCGCGCTACAGGCATCGGGGGGCACAGTTCGATACGCTGGAGCACCGAGGGGTTTTGCGAGCGCCGCGGCATTTATACTCTGGGGCCAACCGAGCTATATACCGGCGATCCTTTCGGTTTGTTTGAGATAGTGCTCAAACACGACTACCATGAAACCTTTGTTGTATACCCGCCCATCGCAGCGCTTCCCCGCATTATTGAACCGCGCGGCCTGGAGCGCGGAGACGCGCGCACCCATATTCGTACCCTCGACCTAACCACTAACTTTGCCTCGGTGCGCCAATATGTGCCGGGCGACGCCCTTAACCGCATCGCCTGGCGCACTACTGCACGTCGTTCAACCAGTGGCAATGAGAATATATTTGTCAAAGAATTCGACCTGGAACCCTCCGGTGATATATGGTTCTTTATCGATATGGACCGCGACGCGCATTTTGGGCAGGATGCGGATTCCAGCGAAGAGTTGGCGGTGGTGCTGGCAGCCTCGCTTGCTAACCAAATGCTGCGAGATAATCATGCCGTGGGTTTGGCCAGCTATGACGGCGAGTCTCTTATTCTGCCGCCACGGAAGGGGCATGACCAACTATGGGAAATACTGCGCATCCTGGCCGGCATTCATGCCAGTTCGCCGGTCTCCCTAAGTAAGCTGATTGAGCTTTCTGAGCCGGTTATTAACCGCGGGGTGACGGTTACGCTCTTAACGCCATCATTCAACCCAGATTGGGTTGGCAAGGTGGGATCGCTTTTAAGACGCGGCACTTTTGTCACCGCGATATT
>JAJFUJ010000227.1 GCA_021372475.1 Chloroflexota bacterium
CACATGCCGGCGTTTGTGCCGCGGCGCGAGCTCAGGCTGCAAGTGCAGGATGCGGACCGTCGCTGTCTGTGGGCGGGCAACTATCTGCTTATCGAGGGGCTGCTGCCTGGGCAGCAAGTTACGCTGACCTTCCCCATCAGCGAAAACACGTTCACCTATACTGCGGCTGCCGGCTCTGTGGATGAACGGGCGTTTAGCTGCACCTTCCGTGGCAGCACGTTAGTGGATATCTTACCGCAAGATGATGGCGCACAGAACTACAAGCTGTACCAGCGCGCAGGCATGCGCGCTGGGAAGGCGCCGCTGCAGGAGCGTGAACGCTATGTTGGCCGGGGAGCGATTACACATTGGTAGATTTCGTTTTTGTTGACTGATGACTGCGATAGATGGCGGGTGCAGGAGATGCGCATGCTTAGGCGGATAATTCGAGCGCTGGCAGTTCTGACGCTGACGCTCTTGTTCGGCGTTGGCGTCGCCGCTGCGGAACCAACCGGGCAACCGAGCCTCCGCGGCGGATCGGTGGTTATGCTCCCACCGCAGGCGCAGCCCGGTGACGCCCACCTGCAGGCGGCTGTAGTGCTGCCGCTCCTGGTTCAGGCTTTTCCCAGCGCAGCCATGCCGCCAAGCGGTTGGCGTGCGATCTCCTACAGCGCCTCGAGCAGCGAAAAGTGGCGGACGGTAGATGCCGCTAGCTACCCCGATTATGTTCATTCGGGCGGTTACGCTGCCTGGGTTCAATATGATGCGGTTCATTCTCAGGATGAATGGCTCTATTCACCCCAGTTCACAGTCCCTGTCAGCACTACCGATACAATATTAAGCTTTTGGGCGTTGAGCAGCACCAATTATCCGACGGCGACCGTCACGCTGTACGTAGAGGATGACCTTGGCACCCACGTTCTGTGGGAGATGGCCAGCGAAAACTGGGATGTCCTGGCCTACCGCCAGAAACAATTCAGCCTGAGCGCCTACCAGGGCGAGGCGATCAAGCTTATCTGGCGTTACCATGGTGTGGATGGGGAGAGTTTCGGTTTGGACGATATCATCGTCAATGGTCCGGCTGTGGGGCTATATCTCCCACTGATAAACGATCAGTAACTTGTCTTCCCAGGCCGGCGATTTTGGATTGATAATCGACGATGGTTTGCTGATATATCTCCACCAGCCGGCTGGTTACCGAAACAGGATCATATCGAGCGACCACCGCTTTGACCTTGCTGCTCAAGTGCGCTCGCAATTGAACATCGTCCGCGAGGCGTTCGATCGCCTGAGCTAATGCCGGCGCAGTACACGGCGTGAGTAAGCCGTTCTGCTCATTATCGATAAAGTCGCAACTGCCTGGAGCATTCATCGCGGCCACCGGCAATCCCGCGGCCATAGCTTCCAACAACGCCAATCCCTGCGTTTCGGTAAGCGACGCGCATACATATGCATCGCCAGCCGCCAGGTAGTTCCCCACCTCAGACATCGGGACCATACCGGTCAGGAATACCTGGTTTTCAAGTTTATGGCGATTGATGAGGTGAGTTAAATCCATCCGCATAGGCCCGTCGCCGACGATCAGCAGCCTCAACTGCGGACGACCTACGGCAGCGAGAGCAAAAGCCTCGATAAGCTTGTCCAGGTTCTTTTCGGGGCCGAGGCGTGAAACGTTCACAAAGGTTGTGGTGCCTGCCAGGTGATAGCGCTCCCGGATAGGGCCGGGAATAAGCTCACTAAAGGCATCCATATCCATCGGTGTAGGCAAAACTTTCAGCAAATGGGCGTGCAGCGGCATCTTCACGGCAACCATACTGCGAATCGATTCGGTAGGTGTGATGATGCAGTCGCTCAGGTTAAAATAACGGTAATAGAGCCGCCGCATAACGCGCCTAAAGATAGAGTTCGGCCAATCGAGGTATATGCGCAGCACCGTGTCGTATTGCGAATGATAGGTGAAAACAAGCGGGATACCGCAGCGCTTGGCCTGACGGCTGGCTTCGTACCCGATGTAGATGGGGTGCTGGCTATGAATGATATCTAGCTTGAGGTCGCGCACCGCACGGTCCATCGTAAGAGAGCGCGGCACCGAGATGCGGCAATCCATATCGGCATAGTTGGCGAGGCTTGGATAACGGAGGACATACGGGTCGTTATCTTCGAAGGTCTCGTCGGCCGGGCAGAAAATATACACCTCATGGCCAAGAGCAGTCAGTTCGCGTCTGAAAATATCGATTGAACGCACAACACCGTGAATGGCAGGATGATATGAATTTGTATATATCCCGATGCGCACAGTTTCTCCTAATAACTATGATAAACATGCGCTATAACCTAGGTGAGGTCAACTGATGGTATAGATCAGCCACAATAAAGGAGATATAACATATAAATACAAGAGCATAACGAAACAGTACCAACCCAATACAAAACTTGTGTGCACATAGCTAGAGATTGACGCGTCAAGCTCCGTCTTTTATAATAGCCTAATGGATATTATAACCGTCCATAACAAGCTAAGCAAGCTTCAAAATATCCTGCGTGAGTTAGGACATGTGGCTGTCGCCTTTTCAGGCGGGGTCGACAGCAGCCTGCTGCTGGCTGTTGCCGTCGAGACGCTCGGAGCAGAACAGGTATCGGCCTTTACGGCCGATTCTCCCCTGCTGACCGCTCGAGACCGCGATAACGTCCGGGTGATTGCCAGGCAGCTTGGGGTCGATGTGCAGCTTGTCCCCTTTGATGAGCTAACTATCCCGGGCGTTGCTGCTAACGGCCCGGAACGCTGTTACCATTGCAAATATGCTCGTTTTGCTGCGCTGCAGGAGCTGGCTATGGCAGAGGGCGCTCAACTCATCCACGGCGAGAACGCCGATGACGCGAGCGATTACCGCCCCGGCCTGCGGGCAGCTCGCGAGCTGAAGGTGCGCGCACCGTTAGCGGAAGCCGGCCTGGGGAAGGCTGAGGTGCGCACTCTGGCGCGGCAGATGAAGCTGCCTAACTGGGATTTACCGTCGGACGCTTGTCTGGCGACTCGTTTTGCTGTCAATACGCCGCTGACCAGGGAAAACTTGGAACGCGTGCAGCGCGCGGAGTTGGCGATATGGCCGCTGCTGGGCAAACGTCAGGTGCGTTTGCGCGATCACGGCAACCTAGCCAGGCTCGAAGTGGCTGCTGATGCGTTGGCTGAGCTGGCTCAGGAACCGCTGCGTTCCGCCGTTACTGCCAGGCTCAAAGCACTGGGGTACCGCTATGTGACATTGGATCTGGAAGGTTACCGGACGGGGAGTACAAATGAGCGTACATGAATCGAGCAGCAGGTTGCATCAAGCCGCAACGGTACGGCCGGATTTCGACCGCGCTTCTCGCAAGGGCGTGCCGGAGGTTATCCTGGCGTCAACCAAATCAGCCGAACAATGTTTGGCAATCGTCGAGGCTTTTCTAGTGCGTACAAGCCGGGCAATTCTCAGCCGAGTGCCGGAGGCCCTCGAAAGCGAGCTCAAGGTGCGCTACGAAGGCAAGGGATTGGAATGGTATCCCGTATCGCGCATCGCCATCATACGCGCCGACGGGCAACGCCCCGCCGCCCTCGGCGGGCGTGTGGGCGTCATCACGGCCGGCACGTCTGACCAACCGCGCGCGGAGGAAGCTGCCCTGGTATGCCAGGAGATGGGCTGCACAGTTTACCCGGTGTATGATGTGGGTGTGGCTGGGATTCATCGCTTGTTTGGACCTCTGGACGAACTCATCAAGATTCACAAGGTGGATGTGGTCATCGTAGCTGCCGGGATGGACGGCGCGCTGCCCTCGGTCGTATCTGGCCTGGTGGATGTGCCGGTGATTGGGCTGCCTACATCGGTGGGTTATGGTATGGGCGGTGAGGGCCAGGCGGCCTTGATGGCTATGCTGCAAACTTGCTCCCCTGGCCTTGCTGTGGTTAATATCGATAATGGGGTGGGCGCGGGCGCAATGGCGGGCATAATCGCTAACCGCTGCGCTCTTGCCAGAGCTGGCGCATCGGAGGGGCAAGAATGATATCAGCTCCAACACGCGTGGTACAAATCGAGTGCAATATCGATGATATGACCGGCGAGGCTCTGGGTTATGCTCTCGAGCAGATTATTGCCGCGGGCGCTCTGGATGCCTGGTTCACGCCTATCCAAATGAAGAAAAACCGCCCGGCTGTGCTGCTGGCGGTTTTATGCCGTGAGTTCGAGCGCGAGCGCTACTGTGAGATGCTCCTGCGGGAGACCACTACCCTGGGGGTACGCTGGCATACCGTCGAGCGCTATATCGCTCAACGCTCCTTCGATACCGTCACAACGCCCTACGGCGAGGTGCAGCGGAAGCTCAAGCTGCAATACGGTAGAGTGATTGCCATAAAGCCCGAATATGACGATTGCGCTCGCTTAGCCGAGCAGGCCCAGGTACCTTTGCAGACAGTGACTGACGCCGCGCGCGCGATGCCGGTCGAGAAGCCACAGGCCGATGAGGAGCAAGTATGAGTGCACTCGAAGAGGTATTTACCTTGCGCTCCCAGTATATTTGGGTGCAGGCAGGACGCTGCAGGGAGCCATTCGAGGACGCGCTAGCCAGCCTGCGACAGCAGCAAGCAGTCAAACGCATTTGGGAACAAGATGCTGCTTTATGGAGCCGCGATCCGGCGCAAATGAAGGAAATCAGCAACCGACTGGGTTGGCTGCACCTGGATGAGACGATGCGCTCAAAATTGGGCGCGTTGAACGCCTTTGCGCAGCATGCCCGTGCTGCCGGGCTAAGGCGCGCCGTGCATTTGGGAATGGGCGGCAGCAGCCTGGCGCCCGAGGTGCTGCGTCAGTCGCTTGGCGCTGCAGCCGGCTGCCTCGACCTCGTGGTGCTGGATAGCACCGATCCCGCGCAGATTCGGCGCACCGCTCAAGCGGGCGGCCTCGCAGAGACGCTCTTCATCGTCGCCAGCAAATCGGGCACTACGGCTGAAACAGCCAACTTGTACACGTATTTCAGAGCGGCGGTTAGTGAAGCGCTCGGCGAAGGGGCGGTCAAAGACCATTTCTGCGTCATCACCGACCCAGGTACCGCCCTGGAAGCTCTAGCTTGCGATGAGGAGCTGCCCCTATTCACGAATCCGCCCGATATCGGCGGGCGTTTCTCTGCCCTTTCGCTCTTTGGGCTGTTGCCGGCAGCCCTGCTCGGGCTGGATTTGGAGCGCATGCTGAATAAAAGCGGCGCCATGGCCCGCGCATGCAGCGCACAGCAGCCTGAACTGGAGAATCCGGGGCTGCTGCTGGGCGCTCTGCTGGGCGGTCTAGCCAGGATAAAGGAGCTCCCCTGCGACAAGCTGACCCTGTTATGCTCGCCGGAGAACGTATCGTTCGGCGCCTGGGTTGAGCAGTTGGTGGCAGAGAGCACCGGCAAAGGGGGCGTCG
Organism: Chloroflexota bacterium; assembly: GCA_021372475.1. Taxonomy (GTDB): domain Bacteria; phylum Chloroflexota; class Anaerolineae; order UBA1429; family UBA1429; genus JAJFUJ01. The sequence goes on from JAJFUJ010000227.1 coordinate 5,403, forward strand.
GCATCCTGCCGGTGGTGGGTGAATCCCCGCTCCCGCTCAAGTATTACGGTGCTGACCGCGTGTTTGTGTACATGCGCCTGGAAGATGACGATAATGCCGCAGCGGATGCGCTGGTGCGCGAGTTGGCCGGACGCGGTGCGCCATGTGCGGTGCTCCCGCTGCGCGAGCGCTACGACCTCGTCGGCCAATTTATGCTGTGGGAATTCGCCACCGCTGCAGCCGGCATCGTGCTGGGGATCAATCCCTTCGACCAGCCGAACGTCGAGGCGGCCAAGATCCAAGCGCGCACTGCCCTGGTGCGCTATGAGGAAACGCATAGCCTCGCCATCGACGAGCCGGTGCGCGTTGACCCGCCGCTCATGTTCTACGGCCCTCAGTATCAGGCAGCCGAGAGTGTGCTCTATATGGACCAATTCATAGCCACCGCTCACCCCCATGGATATTTTGCGTTAATGGCCTATATAGACCGCAGCCCCGCGCATATTGCGCTGCTCGAAGGCATTGCCCGCATACTGACCTTGCGCACGGGGCTGCCTACTACGATCGGTTTTGGGCCGCGCTTTCTGCACAGCACGGGGCAGTTGCACAAAGGCGGAGCGAACACCGGCACTTTTATCCAGTTCGTACAGCAGGAGAGCACCGACCTGGCAATCCCCGGGCGCAGCTATTCGTTCGGTGTGCTCAAACGCGCCCAGGCGTTGGGCGATTTGAACGCGCTGCAGCAGGCCGGCAGATACACGCTGTGTATCGACCTGGGGAGCGATGCGGCGGCCGGCCTCGCCAGATTTATGGAGCTTATCCAGGGGCGTCCTGCATAATATGCGCACATTGTTGGTGATGCGCCATGCCAAGAGTGTTTGGAGTAAAGGTGATGAGCCGGCGCTCCCCGATAGGCTGCGGCCGCTTACCGCCAAAGGCAAACGCGATGCGGAACGTCAGGGAGAGACGCTGAAAGCGCAGCAGCTCATCCCAGACATCATCGTCAGCTCGCCAGCCAAAAGGGCGCGCTCCACCGCAAAACGCACGGCGCATGGTTGTGGCTACACGGGCGAGTTGCAAGTGGATGAACGCCTGTATATGCAGGGCAGCGAACGCTGCCTGCTGCTGGCAGCCGAGTGGGAGGATGATATTCACTGCGGGATGCTTATCGGGCACAATCCGGATATCTCTGAACTGGTGCAGATGCTCACGTGCAAGCTCGTTGTGTTAGATACGGCGGGTCTCGCCAGGCTTGAGGTTCCTATAGCCAGTTGGCAGGAACTCACCCTGCGACCAAGCAGCAGGCTTGCAGCCGTATACTAGGCAGGCGCTCGGCAGTTATCCCAGCAGGTTCGGAAAGGCAGTCACCAGCACCAACAGCGCCGTCAAGACGATCAAAGCAGCCACGGTAATCCATGCGATGATATTAAATCCCCGACCGTTGGCATAACTGCCCATAAGCTGTTTATCGTTTACTAGGCGCAGCATCACGATCAGGATAACCGGTAAAAGCAACCCGTTGAGCGTCTGGCTGAACATCATCACCTGAACGAGGGATTTCAACGGCAGCAGGACGATGACCGCGCCAAGTACAATCATCGCCGTATAGATGCTAAACAGGATCGGCGCTTCGCGCCAGGTGCGGCTGATGCTGGATTCAAAGCCGAAGGCTTCGCACACGGTATAAGCTGTTGAAAGGGGCAGAATCGCCGCCGCAAAGACGGAGGCGTTCAACAATCCCAGGGCGAACAACACGGAGGCGTATTTACCGGCTAACGGCGCCAACGAAAGCGCCGCATCCTTGGCGGTCTCGATAGTGATGCCGTTCTGGAATAGGGTAGCTGCACACGAG
>JAJFUJ010000250.1 GCA_021372475.1 Chloroflexota bacterium
CGACATCTGCGCCAAACGACAAATAGCGCGCTCAACTTCATCAGGCGAGACAATCATCAAATCCGCCAGCTCATCCATCACCAGGACAATATACGGCATTTTAGCTTCGCCGCGTTGTTCGCACGCTTCGTTAAACACCTCGATATTGCGTGTGCCTGCAGCGGAAAAGGCACGATAGCGTCGATCCATTTCGCGAGTCAACCAGTTCAATACACCCAATACGCGGTCAGGCTCGACAACTACTGGGGCCAACAAGTGCGGTATCCCCGCATATTGCGATAATTCAACGCGTTTGGGGTCCACCAAGATAAGCCGGAGCTCGTCGGGCGTGTTGTGCAACAAAAAGCAGGCGATAATCGCATTGAGGCATACGCTTTTGCCGGAGTTTGTAGCACCGGCAATCAGCATATGCGGGAGCTTTAGCAGGTCAGCTACCACCGCTGTGCCGGAAACATCCCGACCCAAAGCCATTGCCAACTTGGAGTTGAGTTCAGCGAACTCGGGCGATTCCACCACCCCCCGCAATCCGACGGTCGCCGGCTGCCCGTTGGGCACCTCCAGACCAACGATGCCCTTGCCCGGGACAGGCGCTTCGATGCGAATTGGTGAGGCAGCCAGTGCCAATGCCAGATCGTTGGAAAGCGCCGCGATGCGGCTCACTTTGACCTTGGCAAGCTGCACCTCGCCATTGCGGTCATAGCGTTCCACATAGCCGGGTTCGATACCAAACTGGGTAACCACTGGTCCAGGATTAACCTCAACCACCTTGGCCGGTACGCCAAGGCTCAGTAGAGTCTGCTCGATAATACGCGCTTTGGCGCGAATATCCGCCAGATTCATCTGCGAATCCTGGCGAACAACTAGAACATCGCGAGTATTGGGCAGACGCCATAATCTGGCGTCTGCAGCGTCACCTTGCGGCAGGGATAAACCCATGTCTTCTACTTCAGATCCGCGAACAGTCTCAGCTTCCGCTTTTGCAGGCTCCAACGGCTTTGGCTTAGGGCTATTGATAACCGTTTCCGAAAAGTGTTCCTGGATAACCGGGGCGGTTACCGTTATGGGGTGTTGCCGATGCTGTAGCGCTTCCTGCAGCCGATGCCAGCCGTTCGCGATGGCAAATCCCAACCGTTGAAACAGGCTGGCTAGCCAAACGAAGAACATGCCCAAAGCCCAGGCAACCCGCCGGAAGGGAACATGTAGCACAAGAAGGAATCCGGCCAGCGCTCCGATAATACACAAAATGACCGCAGTTGCTTGCCCGACCAGGTGACTTAATCCCATGCCGAGCATACAACCAATAGTTCCTCCATTGCTGACCGAACAGGAAAGCAGCGGCCCATCGGCCAGCAGATTGGTTAGCGCCAGGGCTGCCACGAGGACAATAAACAGGCCGGTTAGCTCGAGCCATGGCCAGCGCCAGGGGTGTTTACTCGCTTGCTGCAGCAGCAGCCCTCCAATTCCAATGAAAATCACGGGAGACAGGTAACTAGCCCAACCCAGACTCTGCTGCAGGAGGATTAGCCAACGGGTGACGGATGGGCTTTGGCCGGTGCTGAAATACGCCCATAGCGTAACTACGCCGGCGGCTATTAGGGCGATGCCAATCAGCACATATAGCCCATGCTTATCGATGCTGAGCTGGCCATCTTTGCGTTTTTTTCGATATACCCGCTTGGTCATTGTGAGGCCTTGCCTGGGATGAAATAACTTTACATAAGCTATTATACATTACTGTGGCCAGAATTACTAAACAAGAGCCTCTGGCGTAAAGAGGCTACAGCCCATAAACAGACTACACTTTGTTAACGACTGCCATCACCATGGGTTTTCGGGCGACAGCATCCTGGACGGCACGGGTCAGCACAGCTTCCAGCCGTTTAGACAACTCGCTGCGCGTACCCCCTGTTTCTGCCGCAGCGGATAGTTTGTCGCGGATTGTGCCGTATAAGGCATCCGCTTCCACCTCATTCAATACACCACGTGATACAACCTGGGGTAGCCCGACTACCCCTCCGGTGTACTTGTCAATGTTAACCACCGCCAGTATAAAGCCCTCGTTAGCCAGCAAACGGCGGTCGTCGATTACCTGGCGATTGGCGCTGCCGGCACCATTGCCGCTCACATAAACATACTCACCGCCAAGGTGATCCACTACCTGAGCACCCTGGGATGAGATTTCGAGCACATCGCCGCTCTCCATAATAAACACATGCTCGGTGGCGACACCACAATCAGCAGCCAACCGACCGTGCCAGACGAGATGGCGGTATTCACCGTGTATGGGCACAAAATAGGTGGGTCTGAGCAGGTTCAGAAGTAACTTTTGTTCCTCCTGGCTGGCGTGTCCTGAGACATGGACATCAAATACATCATCATAGTAAACGTGAGCACCCAAGCGGAATAGGTTATCGAGCGTGCGGTTGACCAGTTCCTCATTGCCAGGAATGGGCGTCGCCGAAACTATGACCGTATCCCCAGCGGCCACTTTGACCGTGCGGTAATCGCCGTTGCCCATACGTACGAGCGCGGAAGCCGGTTCACCCTGACTACCAGTACAGATAATTGTAACCTCCCGGGCAGGTACAGCATCGATTTGGTTAAGTGTGAGTAATGCGTCAGGATCGAGGTTCAGGTAGCCAAGCTCTCTGGCGATACGTATATTGCCGATCATACTCTTACCGACAACAGCAACCCGCCGGCCAAACTCGCGAGAAATATCTGCTACCTGTTGCACGCGTGAGATATTTGATGCAAACATTGCGACCAAAACCCGGCCGCTAGCTTTGTTAAAAACAGTGCGCAAGTTCTCTTCCATGGCCTTTTCGGAAGGCGTATAGCCTCGGGTTTCGGCGTTAGTGCTATCCGAGAGCAGCAGCAGCACGCCGCGCTCCCCCAACTCAGCCAGCTTGGCAAAATCGCTGCGCTGCCCATCTACAGGATTATGGTCAAACTTGAAATCGCCGGAATGTACCACTAATCCCAGAGGAGTTTCGATAGCCAGGCCAAGGCTGTCTGGAATCGAATGACTCATATGGAAACATTCAATTCTAAATGCTCCCAGAACCCAGGTATCGCGCGGCTTGATCGTATGTAAATCCGCATCAAGCAGGTGTGCTTCGCGCAACCGCACTTCAATGAACCCGCGTGTGAGCGCAGTAGCATAGACTGGAGCGCGCACCTGCGCCAAGAGATGGTGCAAGGCGCCGATGTGGTCTTCGTGGGCGTGCGTGATGAGAATCCCTAATACCTGGTCGGCGCGTTCAAAGACATAACTCATATCGGGGATGACAACATCGACGCCGTACATGTCGTTATTGGGGAACATCAGCCCGGCATCGACTATTAAAAGCTGGTCGTCATATTCCAAAACCAGCATATTGCGGCCGATCTCACCCAATCCGCCTAATGGAATTACTTTGAGTGTTTTGGATGCCACGCTTACCGCCTAATTGAACAAGGATAACTGCTGCGGAGGTTCTGGAGCCGGTGGCGGAGGTGGAGCATCCAACTCGGCTATATTCGCCAGAATAGCCGGGATTTTGGCAAAATCCTCCTCAATCAAGCTGCGATATCTGGGCTGGTGCAGCGCGGCTGCCGGATGAAACATAGGTATATAGGTGACCCCATCGATTTTGCGAGCCACCCCATGTATTTTGGTTATAGACACTCCCTTGAAGACAATTTCCATCGAATATCTTCCCAGGGTGATGATAACTTGAGGTTGGATGAGGGCGATTTGGCGATCCAAAAACGGTCGGCAGAGAGCGAGTTCGTCCGGGAGGGGGGCACGGTTTTCGGGTGGGCGACACTTGATGACGTTGCAGATGAATACATCCCGGCGTTTGAGCCCGATATCGCTGAGCAAGGTCTCCAAAAACTGCCCGGCGGCGCCTACAAACGGGCGTCCCTGTTGGTCTTCATGATAACCGGGTGCCTCGCCAATGAACATAATGGTAGCTTGGTCAGGCCCTTCGCCCGGAACGGCGTAACGTCGGTCCTTGGCAAGCCGACACTGTCGGCATGACCGGATTTCCTTATTCAGTTCCTCGAGCTCACTCATAAATCCTTCACCCCCCATGATATCTACCCACAGGATATTATAGCAGCTTCTTGAGCGCGAACCAAGGTTAACAGGCTTTTTGACGCAAAGCTGGAATCCGATTACACTCGCGCACACCCTACATAAGGTTGATCAAACCATGCTGGATTTAGCTCTCGAGGCTGCCCGAGCTGCTGGCGCCATTCTGGTAAAACACTACGGCAATGAGCATCGCATCCATGTCAAAGGGTTGCGCGATATCACCACTGAGGCGGATTATGCCGCCGAGGAAGCCGTGATGTGCATCATTCGCGGAGGATGCCCCAAGGCACGTTTTGTCACAGAGGAATCGCATCAGGAACATATCGAATTGAATGACGCGCCGGCCTGGCTGATCGACCCGCTGGATGGCACCACCAACTATGCCCGCGGCCTGCCGGAATTCTCCGTCTCCATCGCGATGGTTCAAAACGCAGAGGTTCAAATAGGTGTTGTTTACGAACCACTTACCAACCAAATGTTTTATGCACAACGCGGGCAAGGCGCTTTTCTAAACCAGCAACGCCTTCAAGTCAGCACGCGGAATATTCAGGAGGCATTGGTACAGCATGATTGGCCGCGCCAACCAGGGCCGCGCCAGCGGATGGCGCATCTTGTGCAAGCCTTCGCCCCGCACGTGGATTGCGTGCGCTCACGCGGCAGCGCTGCGCTGGGTTTCTGCGCGGTTGCCGCCGGGTGGGCTGAAGCATACTTCCAACTAACCTTACAGCCCTGGGATGTGGCGGCTGGTGTGCTCATCCTCGCAGAAGCCGGCGGCCGGACCTCGGCGCTTGACGGCCAGCCTTATCATCTCTACCAACCAACTTGGCTGGCCACCAATGGGGTTATTCACGAGCAATGTGTGGAACTCGCGCGAAGCTAAATATCTACCTTATCTTCAGGCAAATAAGGGCATTTTATAAACACCAGCTTTAGGTTTGTGGAGCCGCTGTTACGCAGCTCGTGCCTATCCCGCGTTTCCATACGCAGTACGTCCCCCGCTGCAACAGCATGCTCCTCGCCGTTTACGATAATGGTTCCCTCGCCCTCAACGATATAAAAGGTTTCCTCGACCTCGTTGTGATAGTGGCCGCTCAACCTTTCACCCGGCAATAACAAGATGACGCCCCAGTCGATGCGCGGTCCGCGCATCAGATACTTGACGCCGCTTTTACCGCCGCGAAACATCAACTCACTTTCTTTAACCCGCTGCATATCATCCCTCCAACCTTATAAAGCAGAAATAAGGATACTTCTGACATCGCTTTCCGATAGAGGTCTGGCATTATGCTTGGTTGAGCCCGAAAGCATGGTTTCCTTAACAACGAGATCTAGTGTATCGGCACACACACCGAATGGCTCGAGGTGCTCCGGGATGCCAACTTTGCACAGCAACTGCTTCACCTGCTCGACCGCGAGCACAGCCTTTACGCTAGCTGGTTGGTCAGGTTCGACAGCTCCCAGCAACTCTGCAATACGTGCGTACTTGTCCCCAGCATAATCCAGATTATAACGCATCACATACGGCAGCAACAGGCCGCACACTAGGCCATGCGGGATGTGATAATGAGAGCCTAAGGGATGAGCCATACCATGCACACCCCCCAACCTGGCATTGGACATAGCCATGCCGGCCAACAGACTGCCCATACTCATCGCCTCGCGAGCCGATACGTCTTGTCCATTATGAACGGCAGCGAGCAGGTTCCGGCCAAGCAGCGCTATAGCTTTTTCAGCGAGGCCGTCGGTAATCGAGCTGGCTGCAGTCGACGTGTAGGACTCGATAGCCTGGCATAATGCATCGCTGCCCGTATTGGCGGTCAACTGGGGAGCCATGCTGTAGGTCAATTCCGGATCAACCAACGCTACGCGCGGGAACCATTCGTCGCCGCGAATACTCTGCTTGAATTCGCTCTGAGGATCAATCAGTACGGCGTTGCGGGTTACTTCGGCACCGGAGCCTGCTGTAGCCGGCACTGCTACCAGCGGCAGGCCAGGTCTCTCCGGCTGTCGACCGCCATGGTATGTACGTATATCGCCCTCAAGAGGAGCCAAGCCGGCGATGGCTTTGGCCGTATCGATGGAGCTGCCGCCGCCCAAACCCACCACCAGATCACATTGGTGCGTTCGCAGCAGATCCAATCCTGCCGAAACCGTCGCAAGGTCTGCCTCGCCACTCACAGCGTTAAAGGCGAGCACTTGCAGGCCGGCATCCTGGAGCAGCGCTTGTGCCTTTGCTGGCACCTGGCTGCGCAGCCAGGCGCGAGATCCGCACACCAACAACGCTCGTCTGCCCAAAGGCGCCGCTAGTTTGCCAATACGGCTCAGGCTCCCATTGCCAAAGACGATTTGTGTGGGAAGATAGAAATCAGTAGTCATCGTCCCTCATCCTGAGTACTCAAAATGAAAGGCCATGCGGCCGTTCCCATCTGGCTGATACAGCCCGTAAACAATTTGGCCGGCCGCTGCACTCATTATGCGCGGTATTAGCTCAGGTAAATCTTCCACCAGATCATCGCTAGGCAGCTCCCGCAGAGGATACCACGCCAGGCTCCCTTCGGCGCCTGAGCTGACCAGCCGCGAACAAACATGCCCGACATAAACGAAAAGCATAATGCCGGTCGGTTCGCTACTTGAACTGATATGCACAATGCCGCGCAGCGCAAGGTCGCATGCCGCAATCCCTGCTTCCTCCATCAACTCGCGCCCGGCGCCTGCAAATGGCGTCTCGCCCGTCTCAATGTGTCCGCCGATACCGTTAAGCTTGCCGGGCCATAGCCTTTTACCGGGAGCACCGCGCAGCAGCAGTACTTCATCGTTATATAAGATAAAAGAGAGCGTACGCGGAATCACCGCATGCCGCGTATTGCCCCGAGCCCCTTGTTCTTCCCAACGCATGCTGCTCTCCAATTAGCTCACCCTATACCGCCTCGATGATATCCGAGTCGCTCAAGGTTGTCCATCGGAGCGCGGCCAGTTGACCTAATCCGGTTCATCTAGTATGTTGTAACAAATTCATACTTGCCAGGATAGCCATGAGAAGAAATACCGAGTTGCTGCATTATGCTGAAGATCCCGCTGCCTGGGAGGGGGCTGTTAATCCGCCGATATACCGAACCTCACTATTCTGTTATGCGAATTACCAGCAAATGCTCGAGGTTGGCAGCGATAAAGAGCGCCACTATACCTACACCCGCGCAGGTAATCCAACCACCCATGTGCTCGAACAAAAGATTGCCAGTTTGGAGCATACTGATGAGGGCATGGCATTCGGCTCGGGGATGGCAGCAATCACGACAACGCTCGCTGCCTTACTGCGCGCAGGCGACCATATGCTGCTTATCAATAATGCATACGGACCAGTTCATGGTTTTTGCCGCAACACCCTCGCGCGTTTTGGTGTAACGACCGAGCTCTTTCAACCGGAGGAAGGAGCTGCCCTCTCATCGCGATTGCAGCCGAACACCAGGCTCATCTACCTGGAATCACCGGGTTCGATGACGTTCGATATTGTCGATTTACGCGCTGTAAGCCATCTCGCGCGCGAGCGCGGTATCGTCACTGTCATCGATAACACATGGGCGACGCCGTTGTTTCAAAATCCTGTCGACCTCGGTATTGATCTGGTGATTCATACCGGCTCCAAGTATCTAGGCGGTCATTCCGACCTCGTGTTCGGGCTAACCGCCGGCTCCGCCCAATATATGGCTGCCGTGAGGGCGCAAGCGGTCGAGTTAGGAGGCATAATATCGCCTGAGGACGCTTACCTGGCCATCCGCGGGCTGCGTACTCTGCCGATACGCATGGCGCAGCACCAAAAGGCTGGCTTGCAGGTCGCGCGGTGGCTTGAGCAGCAGCCATTGGTCTCCCAGGTAATGTATCCCGGATTGGAATCATTCCCGGGCCACGCCCTGGCGGCAAGCCAGATGAGCGGTTACTCGGGTTTGTTCAGCTTCCGCCTGCAGCCCAGAGGAAAGGAAGCCCAACAGGCCTTTGTTGATACGCTGCTGCCTCTGTTTCACCTCGGTTGCAGTTGGGGTGGTTTCGAAAGCCTGATCACGCCCGCCTTTGGCCTTGACAGCAGCGCTTACCGGGTGAGCATCGGGTTGGAAGATGTGGAGGATATTATTGAGCTACTGGACGAGGCGCTCAAGGCTTACGCCAGCCACTAGGCCGCTTAAACGCGCGTTTGCGGGCATCCTGTCGATTATACTGCTGTGTGCTGTGCTGCTCACGGCATGCAACGCAGCGCCGACTGCGGAAATATCCATAGAAGGTAACATTGATACTGAACAGCCATCCGCCGGTACTGCTGCCCCTGAGATGGTAGCCACGGCAGCACCGACTGTAGTTCACGATATTAGCGCAGAAACAACGCAGGCATATCAGGCGCTCGAGGAAGGCAATTACCAAGCGGCCATATCGCTTATCAGCGAGCTGCTGACAGTGCCAGTTCTGCCAAACCGCGAAGGGCTGCAGATTGCCCTTGCGCGTGCCTACCTGGAAACGCATCAACCCCAGCCTGCACTCGAACTGCTGGTTCCCCTGGCGAATTCCAACCCTCCCGACGAGTATGCCGCTACTGCCAACGGGATGGCCGCTCAGGCATATGAGGCCGATGGTCAGTGGCAGTTGGCAATCACAGCCTTAACCAATTTTATGACGCTGCAACCCGAAACGGAGCCGGACATCCGCTGGCATCTGGCCAGGTTGTACACTCGCGCAGGAGACTACGATCAGTCAGTGTACGAGTACCAGCAGGTGGATAGGAGCGCGTTTAGTTCATCTCGGCAGGCCGAGTTACTGGAGGAGAGCGCTACCGCGCTGCGTCAGACCGGCAACTACACCGAGGCACTTCATATTTACGATACCATCCTCACCTTTGCTCAAAACGCGGATTATCGTGCGTTGGTATCTTTCTGGCAGGGCGACACACTCCTGCAAGCCCAGCGCCCTGGTGAAGCAGGCGTATATCTGCTGCAAGCTTATCAAGAGGCTCCTTCCAGTTATGCAGCATACCTTGCCTTGCAGAGTCTGAAGGGAACCGAGCAAAATCCCTTCACCGCTCTGCAGGAAGCCTGGATTTACTACGGCGTCGGCCAATACGAGGCCAGCTCCCAATCACTCGATACTTTTATCATGTCCGGCGGCGCCGAGACGGCGGAAACCTATTACCTGCACGGCCTGATCGCGGAAGAGCAAGAAGACCTGAGCTCTGCTTTGAGTTACCTGGAGCAGGCTGTGCAGTCAGGCTACGACGGCTATTATCTGCCCGAGGCCTGGCTGGCCAGAGCACGCGTGATGGCCGCTAACGGCATCAGCCCTGTCGCAAGCTACCGGGAATTCACCGCACAATACCCGGATAGCCCTTATGCTGCTACAGCCCTCTGGCGGGCCGCCCTTTACAGCCAGAGCCTCGGCGACTGGCTTCAGGCTGAGCAGGATTACGCTCAATTGGCGCAGCTTTATCCTGAAAACGAACTTGCAGCGGAAGCTGGATTCAGGGCAGGCTTGATGGCCTATGCCGCGACAGACGTCTCCCGCGCCCAGGAGATATGGTCACAGATAGCGAGCAGGAGCGAACTGGATCCTACGCTGAGGACAAAATTAACCTATTGGCTGGGAGTTGCTGCGCTGCGGCTCACAGGCGTCGAGGATGCTCAAACCTACTGGACGCAGGTTGCAGCGGATAACCCGGATGGATATTACGGCTTGCGTGCTACCGACCAACTGACGGGCGCTGACCTACTAGCTGCCGACCAGCCTTCGTTTACACTGATCGACGATGCGCTTTCCGAAACTGATTGGCAAAATCTGGAAGCCTGGGTAACCACCTGGTACACGGATATCAATGAGCCGGTTAATCTGGCCGAGGACCCCAGCTACCAACGTGCAGCCGCACTCTGGAATATCGGCTGGCAAGATGAGAGCCTGGCGGTTTTAGCTCGTCTGCGTGCATCTTTCGAGCATTCACCCCTTGGCTTGGTTGCGTTAGCCCGTCAGGCGACGCAACTACAAGCTTATTCCACCGAGATTGATTGTGCGGTCGATATAATCGAGCTGGCCTGGCAGGCCGGGCAAGCTGAACTGCCGGCAGAGTTATGGCGCCTGGCGCACCCTATGCCTTATTTCGAATTGTTTACCCGCGAAGGCGCCGAATTCGGAACGGATCCCCTATTGCTGCTAGCATTGGCAAAACAGGAGAGCCAGTTCATTGCCGATGCTGTTTCACCCGCCGGCGCTGTTGGGATGGCACAGATAATGCCGGACACCGGTTCATATATCGCTTCCCAACTGGCCGTTGATTATGACCCCACCCAGCTTGTCCTGCCAATAACTAGTATCCGTTTTGGCGCTTGGTACCTAACCCAGTCACTGGGCATATTTAGCGGCAGTATTTTACCCGCTCTGGCGGCATACAATGCCGGACCGGGAGCCGTGCAAAACTGGTTAAGCCTGCTCTCATTTACCGATGACGACCTGTTCTACGAATTGGTGCCGTATGCCGAGACCAGGGCTTACCTTAGCCAGGTTTACCGCAACTACCGCATTTACCAGCGTCTCCAGACAGCAGATAAAGAAATACTCCCGCAGGAATAGCCGCGGGAGTATCTTATAAGCTAAACCTAAAAGACCAAGCTGGCGCTCGAACTATCTGCCGAATTGATAAAAGTCGCCACACCGCCAAGTTCGACGCCTTCGATGAGTTCCTCTTCTTTGATGCCCATCATATCCATCGTCATCTGGCACGCAATCAACCTAGCGCCACCATGCAAAGCATTCTGGACCAGGGCCGGAAGCGGATCGATATGCTTGGCCTTTATAATGCCCTTCATCATCTTAGTGCCGATACCGGCCATATTCAACCTGGAGAGCTTGAGCGCATCGAGGCCGCGCGGCATCATCCAGCCGAACATGCGCTCGATAAAGGTCTTTTTCACCGGTTGGGCAGGCTTCTTGCGCAGCGCGTTCAATCCCCAGAAAGTAAAGAACATCGTCACTTTCTGGCCCATCGCCAGAGCGCCGTTGGCAACCACGAAGGCTGCCATCACCTTATCGAACTCAGCGGAAAAGACTAGGATGGTTTTATCCGTAATGGCAGCACAGGCTGCCGCTGGCGCTACCTTAGCGCCCCCTTTGACAAAAAGCGCACGAATCGTGCCGTTATCTTGGCTAATTTCCAGTAATTTGTTGCCGGTGCTTGACGACCAAGCCGCGGCATCGCGTTGAAACCCCGGGTCAGAAGCCAGCACCTCGAGCACCTCGCCGGCGTTCATCGTTTGCATGCGTTGGAAAACCTGCATGATGGGACCGGGGCATTGCAGTCCTCGTGCATCCACACGCGCTGATATAACGGCCGCATTAGCGGGAATTGGCGTTTGCTGGGCCACAGTTTCCTCCAGGTTACTTGCACTTGCTGAAAGGCTGATATCAGCACTGCTTTGCGGTTCTGTCGCAGCTTCGTAGGTGGTCCAGCCGCCGCTCAGGTTAGCAGCCTTGAAGCCGCTCTGGCGCAGCATGCGTTCCATTACATAGGCGCGTCGACCTACCTTGCAGTATACAATCCAGGTTTTGTTGCGGTCGAGTTCATTGAGCCGGCGGCGAAGCTGGGCGTTTTCGATGTGTACCGCGCCGGGAATATGCCCCAATTCCCACTCGGGGTCCGTCCGCACGTCCAGCACGCCGTAACCCTTGTTTACCAGATCAGTTACCTCATCCCAACCAACCAGCGTGGTGTCGCCGCGCAGAAAATTGCCGGCCACATAACCTGCCACATTCACTGGATCCTTGGCCGCGCCATATGGAGGCGCATAAGCTAACTCGAGGTGCTCCAGATCGAAAACCGTCATTCCCGCTTGAATCGCAGTGCTCAGGACGTCGATCGTACGGTCAACGGCATGCATTCCCACGACTTGTGCCCCAAGCAGTTTGCCGCTATCCGGCGTATAGAGCAGCTTGATGCTCTGGGTAGCCGAACCAGGATAATAAGTCACATGGTCAGCCGTGTGGTTGATGCTCGATCTGAAGGGAATATGCTGCGCCTCCAACGTGCGCCTATTGAGGCCGACGGCTGCCACGGTCAGGTCGAACACCTTAACGATGGAGGCTCCCACTGTACCGCGGTAGCCGGCTGGCTTACCCGTGATATGATCGGCAGCAATACGCGCCTGGCGGTTGGCCGGGCCTGCCAACGGCACGGCCGTGAACTGGCTATCAATCGGGTTCAGCACCTGCACGACATCGCCGACCGCGTAGATATCCTGGTCGCTCGTTTGCATATGCTCGTTGACAACAATATGCCCACGCGGACCCAACTCCAGGCCGGCTGCTTTCGCCAGACCATTCTCAGGCGTCACGCCGATAGCTAGAACAACCATATCAGCCGCAATCGTCCGCCCGCTGGCCAGGACCGCTTCGAGTTTTCCGTCGTTTGAGGTTACCTGACGTAAGCCGTCGCTCAATACGAGGCAGATGCCCTTCTCGCGCAAGTGGCGGTGTACAAGGGCTGCCATTTCATAATCGATCGGTGTCATCACCTGGTTGAGCATCTCAACCACAGCTACCGCTAATCCACGGTTGCGCAGGTTCTCAGCCATCTCCAACCCGATGAAACCTCCGCCTATAACAATCGCGGTTTGAGCCATCGCAGCGTCAACCTGGGCTTTGATGACATCCATATCGGGAATATCGCGCAGTCGGAAAACTCCCGGCAAATCGAGACCAGGGATGGGCGGGAGGACCGGCTTGGCTCCGGGCGAGAGTATTAATTTATCAAAAGATAGACGATATGTACCATTATGATCGCGTAGGTCGCGCACCTCTACGGTTTTGGCTGTGCGGTCGATACTGACCACCTCTTGCTGGGTACGCACATCGATATTAAACTCGGCACGCAGTTTCTCTGGTGTGGATACCAGCAGCGTATCGCGCTCCTCAATGACGCCACCTATATGGTATGGCAGGCCGCAGTTAGCAAAGGAAACATACTTGCCGCGTTCCAGCACGATAATTTGAGCGTGCTCATCGTTACGCCGTAAGCGGGCAGCCGCAGTCGCGCCCCCGGCTACACCGCCAACAACTATAAAAGTGGACATGTCTGCCCCCTATATGAGTACATAATATATTCAATCATAGGATTATACTATACTGGGGTATGGTTGTCAAGTTTGCTAGGCAGGTTTATCAAATATGGAACGGCCGCTTATGTTGAGCTACAAGCGGCCGCTTAGGAATGTCGCGATTTTAGCAGATAAACTCTAGCTCCAGCGACTGACCTTCCGAGAGCTGCAGTGCTTCGCTAAAGGTTACCTCCAAGCCTTCGCCTCTCTTGCCAGATGTAACCGCCAGTTGACGTGCGCCTACTGTGGCGCTCGCCACCCGCATCTCGTTCAGAGATCCCAGGCTGAGGCTTTGTAGTTCCAGGCTGCCGGCCATGAGCTGCAGGGTAACCCTTGCGCTGCTCGAATTGATATCCTGTTCGTAGGTGCCCCATCCGCTGTCGACGGTCCACAGGCTCTTGAAGCAATCCGGCCAAACTCGCGGGCTAAAGCCGAGGTGTTTATGCGGCATATCAAACTGATAACCGGTAAGCGCCGTTAGGATCGCCCAGGAAGCCAGAGAGCGGGCATAATGGCTGCCGCATTCGAACTCATTCCACGGATTGCGCCGGTAGCCGTCGTGACGCGCGCGAATTCCCTTGACAATCGAGAGACCTTCGGCCACGAATCCCTCGGTGATAAGATGGCTGGCCACCTGGTACTCGATGCCGCACCATACCTCGTCCGAATATGGGAAGGGGAAAGCCGGTCGACTGCCGCGCGGCCACGAGCACAAAATCAACCCTTGTTCATCATTAAGGGCATAGATGCGCTGCGGGTTGGCGTGCTCGTGAAAATCAGTCAGCCAGTTATGCTCATAAACGGCTGCAAGCGCAGAGCGCACATGCTCAGGCTCGAGGACATATCCCAACCCCACGATGTGCGCCAGCCACTGGCCGATTAGTTGATCAGAAAGGCAGCCTTCGCCGTATTGATATTTTGGCTCTGGATCAACATTGACTTTCTGACGATAATATTCGCCGTTATACAGCTCGCTCTCCAGCTTCTGGCGCCCCTTTTGAAATATAGAATTATACTTCGCGGCAGATTCCTCATCGCCCAGCGCACGCGCCATTTCCTCAGCAGCACGCAAAGCTGCGAGGTAAAACGTGCCAATCATGCTGTTGGGTCCGTAAAACTCCACGTCATAAGTGTTGTGCTGGACGCCATCGATTACTCCGTCGCTATCCGTATCCCACTGCGTCCAGGCAAACTCGAGCGCCAGCTTGACTTTGGGCCACCATTTACGCAGCCAACCGGTATCGCCGCAGAGCTTCCAGTCGCGGTACATTTTAATGATGCCGCCCAGTTGGCCATCGGCGGCTGCATGAAAGTTCCACGCCGGGCTGCCCAATGGAAGTTGCAGACGAAAGCCCATGTAACCATTGGAGGTGATATTGTAGGTATAATCGGCTTCGCGCAGCGAGCGTTCCAGCGCGGGGAATAAAAAGGCGGTCGTCTGGGCGTAATTCCACACGTGCGTGCAGGAGCCCTCGCAGCAGCCAGCCGTCGCGGCGCACCCCTCAAAGCCGTAAAAGGTGCCGTCCTCCAGGCGAATAACGGTAGGCGAATGCAGGATTGCCGTCTGGCTCGAGACGGCATCCAGCACATACGAGGGCAAAGTGCAGCTAAACAGCGCACTGTGAAAGCGCCGTGTATCCGCGTATAGGCGTTCCGCGTTGCGGGCGTAATACGTCGCTGCATCCAGAGCGTCCTTGAAAACCGTCGCATAATAATTGCGCCAGCTTGGGCCCGGTTTCGCTTCACCACAAGCGCAGTTTGCCTCCGAAACACCCCAGTATTTTGTGTAGTTAGGGAAGTGCCAACTGATGAATATCGGCAATACCACGCTCTCCCCGGGCAGCAGGCTGGCCTGCAGCCCCAACGTGCCAATATCGCTGGCACCATCGGCAGAAGGCCCCAGGTCGCGTTCGGGCAATGTGCCTGTCGTTGAAAAATGATCCCAAAAATCATGCATTGCGTCGAACCAGCCGCTGCGCAGCCAACAGTTTTGATGGAATACCCTCTCCCAGGTAGTACTCAGGCAGAGAGTGCCGTATGCTGGGTCGGACACGCTCAGTCGATCCGATGACATCACCAGCCCGCGTACCTGACCATTATCCTGATAGGCGTTGCGGTTTTGCCCTAGGAACTTGCCACTAAACAATCCAGCTCCGGGATACCCTATGGGATTGAACAGGTTGGCCGCTAGTGACAACTCAATCGGATGTTGGCTGGTATTGCGAATATGATAACGCAACACTGCGATGGGAATACCGGAGTCATCCGGATTCAAAGGAATGAAAGGGCTATACGCTTCCAACTTAACCTGGAGCGGTAGAGCGGCATCCTCGAACAAGATCTCTGCGAACGGGAACTCGCCGCGCATACTAGCGCCGCGCATATGCGGCAACCCCCAACCATTATCCCGTGGCGCGCCAAAGCCATACCCGCGGTAATCGCCACCGCCCTGGCCGGTGAAGGGTGGCGCAGGCTGCGCCTGCACCACCCGTGTGAGGGATGGCATGTCTTCTGGCTTGACCCATAACGTGATAAAACTAAAGGGCAGAACGCTGCCTTTGTTTGGCCGATTAAAAATCTCCCAATCGAGCAACTCTCCACGTCCAGAAAGGGAAACGCAGCCGGTACCGATCCCGCCGAGCGGGAACCTAATTTCATTGAGTTGCTGCCCTTGATACAAGAGAGGAGCGCCAAGGGTGTACAACTCCTCTGCAGAATAGCTGCTTTTGGCTGGCATCTTGCTTGCTCCTGATGAAGGTAGAAGCATTCAACCTGAAGACAGTGCTTTTGTCAAACAGTCGTTTGACAAAGCGAGTGCCTGATGTTATTATGTTTCCACTAGCCGAGGTGGCGGAACTGGCAGACGCGCCACGTTCAGGGCGTGGTGGATATTAGATCTATAAGGGTTCAAATCCCTTCCTCGGCACTAAAGATACCCCAGCGTATATATACGCCTGGGGTTTTCTTTTTTTTATGTTTCGATACAATTGCCTTTAGGAGTTGCATGACTAGAGTAAAATCGCAGATAACACAGCACAAGCAAAAACACAAGCCAACCACATCCCTCACGCACAGTGATGCGCCAAGCATGTATCAAACCTACCAGTATGGCGATTTTACCGTTCGGATAGTGCGCTCCGCGCGCCGCCAGCGAACCGTATCAGCTAACCTGTTAAGCTGGCGACTAGTAGAGGTTAGGGCGCCTGCCAGTCTGCCGGCGGATGAGCTCGAAAACATCATCAACCACTTGATCGAGGAGATTAAAAACAAGCAGGGACGTCAGCGTCGGGTTGTTACTGACCATGACCTGCAGCAAAGGGCGGAAGAGCTTAACCAGCGCTACTTTCAAGACAAGCTGCGCTGGAAGTCGATTGCCTATGTCAGCAATCAAAGGCAGCGTTACGGGAGCTGCACACCGCACCAGGGCACCATTCGCATCTCTGATCGGCTAAAGCTGGTGCCTGGCTGGGTGTTGAACTATGTGTTGATTCACGAGTTGGCGCATCTCCTGGAACCCGGCCACAACGCAGCCTTTTGGCGTATGGTCAATCAGTATGAATTGGCCGAACGCGCTCGCGGATATTTGATGGCGCTGCAGCTATTAGAGAATGAAGCGGATAATAATCCGTCTTCGGAGGGTTAACGACATGCGCATAGAGTTTGACTCCTTGGGGCAAGTTCAGGTGCCGGATAACGCGTTGTGGGGGGCGCAGACGCAGCGCGCAGTAGTGAATTTTCCAATTAGCAGCCAAAAGCCTTCAGCCAGTTATGTCCGCGCCACTGCAATCGTCAAGCAAGCAGCCGCAATAGTGAACACGCGGCTCGGGCTGCTCGAACCTACACTCGGCCGGGCGATTGCCCTGGCAGCCGAGGAAATTAGCCGCGGGGCGCATTACGACCAGTTTGTGGTCGATCCTTACCAGGCCGGCGCAGGCACCTCGCACAATATGAACGCCAATGAAGTCATCGCCAACCTGGCGAACCTCGCCTTGGGCGGTCAAGCCGGGGAATACAAACCCGTGCATCCTAACGACCATGTAAATATGGCGCAATCGACTAACGACGTTATCCCGACCGCTACCCGCATCGCACTTGCGTCAGAAACGCCCAGGCTAATGGTTGTCCTGGAGCAACTGGCAGGAACTCTGGAGAGCAAAGCGATAGAATTCGATGGCATCATCAAATCAGGTCGCACCCATCTGCAGGATGCAGTGCCGGTGCGCCTCGGCCAGGAATTCGGAGCTTATGCGCTGGCAGTGCGTCGCGACAGCGAGCGCATCGCCGCCGCTCTGGCCAGGGTAAAACGCCTGGGCATCGGCGGCACGGCTACCGGCACCGGTTTGAACGCGCATCCGGATTACCATCGCGAGATGCTTGCTGAGCTTTCCAGAATTAGCGGTATCGAGTTCGTCAGCTCGGGCAACTTGTTTGAGTCGATGCAAAGCTCTGCCGACCTGGTCGATTTGTCGGCGGCTTTGCGCACCCTGGCAATCACCCTCACCCGCATTTGTAACGACCTCCGCTTGCTCAGCTCCGGTCCCAGCAATGGGCTGGGCGAAATTAAACTGCCAGCGCTGCAGCCAGGTTCCTCAATTATGCCCGGCAAGGTGAACCCGGCCATGCCCGAGATGGTGAATATGGTGTGCTACCGCGTCATAGGTAACGACCAGACCGTCATGATGGCGGCCCAGGCCGGACAGTTGGAACTCAATGTGATGACCCCGATTATTGTCTATACGCTGCTTGAATCGCTGGGGATCCTCACCACGAGCTTGGATGCGCTGGCACACAAGTGTATTGCGGGCATTACGACAGATGCCGAACGCTGTCTGCTATATGCGGAGCGCAGCAGCAGCCTGGCCACAGCGCTCAATCCGTATATCGGTTATGCTGCGGCCGCCAAGGTCGCTCAGGAAGCGCTGGCCCGCGGGGTATCGCTGCGGCAGGTCGCGCTCGAGCGAGGGTACCTGACATCCGAGCAGCTCAATATTATTCTAGACACGCGTGCGATGACGGAACCCGGTATCCCCGGGAAGCAAGGGCTGGAGTAGCTAGAAACTAGGGCTATCGTTCGGAAGCGAGTAACCGACCTGTGCGAGCGCCTTGACCGTCACTCCGGTCAGGCCATACTTATCGAGCTCGTTGGGGAGGCACCATAGCGCGCTATCCCATTGCTGTTGAGGGAGAGGTTGGCCTTTGATGGTACAGCAGTAGATGGTGACAGCCGCTGTAAAGTGGGTATAGGTGTGCCTTAGGCTGCCACAGGCTGCCCCGATGGTCGCGGCTGTGTTCAGATCCTTTAAAAAGATACGTGCAATACCGGTCGCAAAATCCTCACCTGCTAGCAGCTCACCGCCCGGCAGTTCCCACAGGCCGCCTAGCAAGCCGCGGGGCACGCGCCTAACGAGTAAAATACGGCTGGATTCCTTCACCACAACAGAAACAAAATGCCGAATCGGCAAAGACTTCCGGCGCACGGCCAGTGGGCGTTCTTCCTGCACGCCACGACGGTTGGCAATGCAGTCGCCTGCCAACGGGCACGAGGCGCAGCGAGGTATTTTAGCCGTGCATATAATTGCACCTAGTTCCATCATCGCCTGGTTGAATTCGCCGGCCTGCCCGGGAGGCAAGAGAGCCAACGCATAGTCAGCAATGGCCTTCTTACCTTCTGGTAAATGTGGATCCGCTGCATAATCGAACAAGCGGCAGAGCACGCGCCTGGCATTAGCATCGATAGCGGGGAAATCCTGGCCAAAAGCGATGCTGAGAACTGCACCGGCTGTATAATCACCGATGCCGGGCAGCGCACGCAGCTCCTTGTAACCCGGGGGAATCTCGCCATGGTACTGTTCACAAATAAGTTGGGCAGCACGGTGCACGGCTCGAGCCCGGCTGTAATAACCCAGGCCACGCCACACCGCGAGGACGTTATCCAATGAGGCGTCTGCCAGGGCATGTAAATTCGGGAATGCTGTTATAAACCGCAGGTAATAGGGGATGACTGTTACAACCTGGGTCTGTTGCAGCATGATCTCAGAGATCCAAATGCAGTATGGGTCTCGGGCATTACGCCACGGCAGATCACGTTTATTTTGTCGATACCACTCCAGCAGTCGGTTAGTAACTAACCTGCGAACTATCGTATCTGCCATCAAACGGCAGCCTTTACTCTGGCAGCCAAGCCGGTTATAATCTTTAGGATGATGTTCATCCGAGGTATACGATGTACATATCTCTTCTCAAGCTACTCCTTGAGGTCACTGAGAGTCCGCTCCTGTTTCTCGGTCTGCTCGTGCTCATTATGGCCTCCTGGGGGTTAATAGTTAGTGCTATAACCGATATTGCCATCCATCTATTCGACAAGAAAAATTAAGCCCCAGTTTAATTGCCGCGATACAAGTTAATCATATCCCGTAGGACGGCCGCGGCTGTAGGCACAGGTCCCTTTTCCTCGATAACCGCACTGATTGTGCCCATATAATCGGTATAATAGACAACCCCCATATCCCACAGGCCTGTGCGCGCCAGGATATGCTCCTGGGGCAGAGCTGTTGGTCGTACAGATAGTATAAAATCCGAGCCGTCGAATTCGGCCAGCGCCAGCAGTTTGATCACCTCACCTTGCGCGCGTGCACCTGCCAGCTCATCGAGCGTCAAATCCCTGATCCCAGTCACGGCAAGTTCTTGCAGTGTTGTGGGACGGTTCAGAACGCTATTAGCAATGATGACCAGCTTGTTGGCCGCATCCCATCCGTCCACATCGAGCGAGGGATCAGGCTCAGCGATGCCCGCTTGCTGAGCGCCGCACAGCGCCTCGGCGTAGTCAATGCCCTCCCGCTCCATACGGGTAAGGATATAGTTGGTTGTCCCGTTAAAGATGCCCTCCACGCGCTGCACGCCAGAGCCGGCCAAATCGCGGACGCCCAGGTTAACCGTAGGCAACCCGCCCGCTACGGTGCCGGAGAAAAGCAGCCGTGCGCCTTTTTGGCTGGCCAGGCGAGTCAGCGCGGAAAATGCCAGCACCAGTGGCCCCTTATTAGCCATTACCACATGCCATTTTTCCTCCAGAGCATAACGAACGCAGCTCAGGCCGGGTTCGCCGGTGGCCAGATTGGTAGGAGAGGCATCAACCAGCACGTCTGCCGATATCCTCGCCAACATATCGGCCGCATTAATGCCGACAACGCCGGTCCGAGGGTAAGCGGCGACGCTGCGCTGGGCCAACTTGAGGTCGCGAACGAGCTCGAGGCTTAGCCCAGCCTCATCCACAGCCGCACCGCCAGAGTCGCAGGCTGCCACCAGCCTGAAGGCCAAGCCATAACGTCTGGCTATCTCCTCCTGGCGGTGAACATACACATCCAACAGGTTGCGTCCGATATTGCCCAAACCGACCAATACGAACCGAATTTCTTGTGTCATAGCTGTATATCCCCTAAAGAATAAAAATACGGAGCCTGAGATGCCCATATAATGTCCCAGACTCCGATAGGTACAAAATGGGTAGAATTGGTTTAGTTCATGAGCTTCTCGGCTATCTCGAGCAGGAGCGGGCGTTCGTTGGGAAATTGGCCGGTTTTGATTTTCGAGAAAACCTCGACTCCGTTTAGGCTCACCTCAAAAGCACCGCCTTGCGAGGGCTGCAGGCTCACTTCCGCAAGCGCATTTTTGTTCTCATCCAGCAGCTTCTCCGCCAAACTGACGGCCCTGGAGAGATATCCTCAAGACGTGCAATAACGAATCGCGACCTTACCTGGCATATTCAACCTCCCCTGTTATGAAAACCAAGGCTATCGTAGCGCAAACATCCTTCTCAAGCAACTCTTCTAGCGGCTCGTATATACCTGCAAGGTCTCTCCATCCGTGATAAACTCTATTGTCCCCTGCTGGTCGGTACGCCAAATCCGGCAGTCGCTAGCAGCAAGGCGATCCAGCACTTCTTGCTTCGGCAGCCCTAGTGCATTCCCCTTGCCAACGCTAATGACCGCCATGTGCGGTTCCACTTCTCTCAGGAACAGTTCAGAACTGGAGGAATCCGAGCCGTGATGCGCCACTTTGAGCAAATATGCGGACAAGTTTTGGCCTCCCCCCAGCAGCTCGAACTCCTTCTGGCTGTCGATATCGCCGGTAAGCAACATAGTAAACTTGCCCTGGCTCAGACGAAGCACCAGCGAAGTGGCGTTCCCGCTGGGAGCATCTGCAGCCGGGTTCAATACCTGCAGTGCAATGCCATCATCGAGCTGGATGACAGCTCCCTGGCTAAGCGTCTGCTGCGGGACACCCTGGGCTGTATATGCGGATTGCCACGCCTCTGCGACACTCGAGGACCCCAGGTCCGGAGGGCGCACCACCTGGCCAATCTGGTAGTATTCAGGTAAATCAACCAATCCGCCGATATGGTCGGCATCGCCATGGGTGGCTACCACCATATCGAGGTTATGGCGGTTCAACGGCAGCGCTTCGCCCAGCCGCGTGCGCAGGGTCAAACCGTCCACCCCGCCGTCAATCAATACCGTTTGCCCGCTAGGGGTGGTAATCAGGATGGCGTCGCCCTGGCCTACGTCCATGACGGCAATATGGGTTTTGCCGTCCGGTAAAGAGGAGATTAGAGCTCCCAGGCTTATTATCATGATGACAAGCACGCATGTCAGCGCCCAGGATTTCGGGCTCAGCGCTTCACCTTCAGTCCTGCGGCTTGGCATATTCAAGCGGGATAATGCGTATACGGCTGCTCCCGCGAGGATGTAGAAAACCACCATCCCAAATGTGCTCATGCGCGGTAACTGCAAAGACGCCAAAGGAAGCTGACTAAACCAACGCGGGACTAGGATCGTGTAACGCAGCAGCGGCCAGAGCAGGTAAGCGACTAGCTGCCCGGCCTTCAGCCAGCAAGCGCCAACAAGCGCGGCCGCTGCGCCTGCAGCCAAAATGAGCGGCTGCAACGGCAGCACCAACAGATTAGCCAGCAGCGCTACTAGCGATATCTGCCCGAAATAGTGCCATATGAGAGGAAGAGTCAGCAGTTGTGCTGCTACTGTGGTGGTCAGCAATTCTGCAAATGTTTGCCAGGTCTTCTTGCCAATGATCGAGTTAATTAGGCGTGAGAAAACCGGTTCCACGCAGATGAGCGCCAGCGTTGCCGCAAAAGAGAGCTGAAAACTGACGCTCCACAGGACCAGCGGGTTAGCTATCGTCATAACCAGGGAAGCGGCGGCCAGGCTAGTGAGAGGATGCGCCTTGCGACCGGTCAGGAGTGCGATAATCGAAAGCATTCCCATCAACCAGGCACGCGAAACGGGAGCTGTAAAGCCGACGAGCATACCAAAGAACGTGATACCCACCAGGGCAAGTATCAGTGCCAGTTGGCGACGCACCGCTCTATTCGCCAGGAGCAGAATCAACTGCATCAGGATGCTGATATTGAACCCAGAGACCACAAGGATATGCGTAAGGCCTGCAATACGGAAGGTTTCCGCAGCATCCTCGGGCAGCGCATCGTCAGCCCCCAGCAATACTCCCTGCAGCAAGCCGGATTCAGGCTGAGGCAGAATCCTCTCTGTGATTGCCCTAAGCCGATGATTAGCTGCCAGCAAGTTGCGGGTCAGCCGGTTTCCGGAATTGCCGGGGCGCACTTCTATCTGCGCCTTGCGCATTACTGAGAGCACGCCGCGCGATGCCAGATACTCCCGGTAGTTGAAATCATCATATAGCGGAGGGGATTCCAAGGAACCGGTGATGGTAACCCTTTGACCGTACTCATAGCGTGGGAAAGCTCCGCTAGTAACCAGCATCTGTCCGCTGACCGAACGGCTGTAAATCCCATCCGAAATCCGCTCGACGCAAACCTGGAGCTGCGTTTTTGCGGAACTAACCACGGGATCGGCGGAGATGAAGCCCTCGACAGCAAATTGCCCTGAATCGTTGTAATATGCTAACTGGTGCGCATCGAGGCGCGGCTGGGCTGCCTGATAGCGTACACCGCCCAGGGCTAGCGCGCATAGCAAAGCCCCCAGGACACGCAGTTTATGCGGAGCCTTTCGTAAACACAGCAACACAACCCCGCCAACTGCCGGCAGAGCCGGCCAGTATCCCAGGCCGGCGTAGCGCGCCAGGGCTAGACCAATAAGCCATGCAGTTGTGAGGTAAACAAGCATCATGTTTAAAGTGAGTTCAATGAAAGCGTTTTGTTGGAGAATAGTACGTAACTGTTTATGATATCCTTCATGCTGTGCATCTATTTTACTGCATTAGGGTGTAAATTAAATCAGGCCGAGGTGGAATCGCTGGCGCGTGAGGCCGGATGCTGCCAGATGTCCGTTACAAGCAACCTGAGTGAGGCAGATTGGGCGGTCGTCAACAGTTGCGCTGTGACCCAAACAGCCGCACAAAAGACGCGTCAGGCTGTTGGGCGTTTGCACGAACAAAATCCCGGTCTGCGAATTGCTGTTACAGGGTGTTATGCGACTATCGATACTCAGACTTTGCTTGGCCTCCCAGGCGTAGAACTGGTGCTGCCGAATGCCCGCAAGGAAAGCGTGCTGGCAGAGATATGTGCGGCTGTTGGCAGCCAACCTGCTGGTACGGCTGGCACAACCACCTATCGCGGGAAGCGCACTCGAGCCCAGGTAAAAATCCAGGATGGCTGCGATAACCACTGCACCTATTGCGTGGTGCGCATCGCACGCGGCGCCCAACGCAGCATTGCGCCTGAGCATATATTAGCCGAAGTGCGGACGCGGCTGGATGAGGGCTACCAAGAGATTGTGCTGACCGGCGTGCATATCGGTGCCTACGGGCATGACACTGCAGCGAACGCGACCCTGCCTCCGGGAACGGGATGGAGCCTGGGCAGGCTGGTCGAGATGCTTCTAGAGAAAACTTCCTTGCCGCGCTTGCGCTTGAGTTCGATCGAACCTGGGGATGTGACGGACGAGCTGCTCTCGTTCTGGCCAAATGAGCGCCTATGCCGACACCTGCATCTGCCGATCCAGAGCGGGGATGATGCGGTGTTGCAGCGTATGGGGCGCGATTACGATAGCCGTTACTTGAGTACCTTGGTTGAAAAAATACGAACGCGCGTGCCAGAGATGGCCATCACTACTGATTTAATTGCCGGCTTCCCGGGCGAGAGTGATCGTGCTCATGCTGCGACCTGTCGTTTGGTGCAGCGGTTACAGCTTGCTCGGCTGCATGTTTTTGCGTTTTCAGCCCGGCCCGGCACTCTAGCTGCTGAAATGCCCGACCAGCTTGCCCCCGATATAATCAAGCGACGCAGCCAGGAACTAAACGCGCTTGGTAAAGAGCAAGCGTGTAGCTTTCAGCAGCAGCACCTTGGTCAAACCATGAAGGTGCTGTTCGAGAGTCTCCGCAAACAGCAGGGGCAACCTTTGTGGAGCGGTTTAACTGATAACTACCTGCGGGTGTATACTTTGACAGAACAAAATCTGCATAACAAATTCCACGATGTAAGGTGCACAGCATTAGCGGGCGATGGTATCCTGGGTGAGTTGAACTGATGCCATCAACCAGACATCCAACCACAGCTTCACGTCATTTTTTCACTGGCAGGTCAAAATATGCCTACGGCCATTTATACAGAGAACCTGACGCGCCTTTTCGACAAGCGGGTAGCCCTGGACCATCTGAACCTCGAGGTTAATCAAGGCGAGGTATTCGGCTTCCTGGGGCCAAACGGCGCCGGCAAAACCACCACCGTGCGCCTTTTGAATGGCATACTGGATATCCATGCAGGCCGTGCTGTCGTCCTCGGCCACGATGTCGCCACGCAAGCCACCTTAATACGCCGCAGGGTTGGTGTGCTAACCGAGAATCCCTCGGTATATGACGGCTTAACCGCACGCGAGAACTTGTCCTTCGTGGGAGAGGTTTACGGGGCACCCAGAGACAGCCTGCCTGCGCGTATCGACGCTGTCTTGGCCGAATTCGGTCTTTCATCCCGAGCGGACGACCGCGTAGCTACCTTCAGTAAAGGTATGCGCCAACGGCTCAGCATCGCGCGGGTTATCCTGCACGAGCCCGAGTTGATTTTCCTCGATGAACCCACTTCAGGTTTGGACCCGGAAGCTGCTTTGATGGTTACCGATCTCATCCAGCAGCTCTCGCATCAAGCAGGACGCACTGTTTTTTTATGCACCCACAATCTCGATGAGGCGCAGCGGCTCTGCGACAGGGTAGGCGTCATCGACCAGGGGAGGCTGCAGGCTCTCGGTACCCCCTCAGAGCTTGCCCGACAACTATGGCAAGGCATCTGGATAGAGGTTGAACTGCGCGCTGCGCCGGATGAAGCGCTCGTACAAGCGCTAAACCAAATGGCATTTGTGAA